>NZ_JAKJJY010000034.1:0-39064 GCF_022320955.1 Clostridium sp. YIM B02555
GACTCCTAGGGGAATCGAACCCCTGTTACCACCGTGAAAGGGTGGTGTCTTAACCGCTTGACCAAGGAGCCATGCTTTGTATGGTTTCTTTAATCTTGAATCTTACAACCCATGTCCTTGAGTTATTCAAGCTGCTGACCACATAGACTATAATACATAAATTTAGATTCCGTGTCAACACATTTTTTCATTTTTTTTATTTTTATCTTGTCTTATATACTTTCTGTACTCATTTTATTAGCATTTTTTCACTATTTTCAATAATTTTATAAACATATAATTAAATTTCATTTACTCTTAGATTTTACTTTTTTAAATATAGTTTTAATAATTTAAAATTTTTTTAGCTTAATATAATTATTTACATGTATAATTTCCCCTAAATATTATAAATCTATTTACAAATATTTATTAACATTAATACTTTTTTTAAATATAAATTTAATATCCATTTCTTTTAACATACATATTACTATGATAAAATTTATAAAGACACATATAATTCATTGTAAGGAGAAATTAATTAATATGATATATCACGATTTAATAGTTGTTGGTGGCGGTGCATCTGGTTTGATGGCAGCAGTAGTTGCTAAAGACTTTGGCTTAGATGTAGCTATTGTTGAAGGTACTGATAGGATTGGAAAGAAAATTCTTGTAACTGGAAATGGACGTTGTAATATAAGTAATAAAAATATTGCCTATCCTTATAAAAATTTTCATAGTGATAATAATAACTTTTTCCAAGATGCTTTAAGTAAGTTTTCAGTAGAAGATACTGAAAATATGTTTTTATCTCTTGGTTTACCATTAACAGAATTAGAAAATGGTAAACTGTATCCAAAATCTCTTCAAGCTTCCTCTGTCATAGATATATTTAGAATGGCGATTGATGATAAAAATATACCATTGTATAACAATTGCCAAATTAATTCGATAACAAAAAAGAAAAACTTCATTTTATCTAGCAATAACGCTGAATATAATAATTTTTCTTGCAATAAACTTATTTTAAGCTGTGGAGGAAAATCTGCTGCAAAAACAGGTTCTGATGGTTCTGGCTACAAATTAAGTAAATCTCTTGGACACAGTATTAAAACACCTCTTCCAGGCATTGTTCAATTAAAATTAGATTATCCTTTTTTAAAAGCTCTATCAGGAATAAAATTTGATGGTTCCGCTTCTATTTTAATAAATGATGAACTTATGCGTACTGAAACAGGCGAAATACTCTTTACCGACTATGGTATTTCTGGTCCACCTATACTACAACTATCATCTTATGCCTCTAAAGCACTTTCAGAAAATTCTAAAGTTACTATACGATTAGACATGTTTCCATATGAAAGTAACGAAGCTGTAGAGAATTTCTTATCTTCACATATTTCTATATTTAACCATAGAGAAATATCATCAGCATTGATTGGAGTAATAAATAAAAAATTAATTCCTACTATACTAAAAGATGTTGGTATAAAAGATATTCATTTGCCTTGCAGCAATTTAGACTGGAAATATATAAATAAATTGATTGCTAAATTTAAGAAATGGGATTTTAGCTGTACAGGTACTAATGGATTTCCTAACGCCCAAGTTACTGTTGGTGGAATTGATACTAAGGAAATTAATAACTTAACATTAGAATCTAAATTAGTTAAAAATCTATATATCTGTGGTGAAGTCATGGATGTTCATGGTGATTGCGGTGGCTTTAACCTTCAGTGGGCATGGAGTTCTGGTTATTTAGCCGCAAGATCTGCTGCTAGCAAATAAATGAATTAATAATAAAATTAGCTATAAAAAACTTATAAATACTATTACGTTTGTTATAGCTAGTTTTCTTAAGGCACATGAAAATAAATAACAAGTCCAAAGCTACTATGAGATGTTCTTAAATGTAGCATAGCTACTCTTTTTAATGTGCACATTTTTCCCATTCAGCTTCTATTGATGCTGCATCTACACCTTCAGCATTTCTTATTGTATGATACGACTTCAGATTATTATCATCTAGCGCTTTTATTGTAGCCGATGATGATATAACTTCTCCATAATTAGTTTCCTTTTCAAAAATAACTTTAATTCTTCTAAGTTCATAATTATTAATCACATCAAGTGGAATTGCTTCTATGGCCCATTCAAAATACTTAACATTATTAACATGATTATTTGAA
Source organism: Clostridium sp. YIM B02555 (assembly GCF_022320955.1). NCBI lineage: Bacteria > Bacillati > Bacillota > Clostridia > Eubacteriales > Clostridiaceae > Clostridium > Clostridium sp. YIM B02555. Next base: position 2,175 of record NZ_JAKJJY010000034.1, read on the forward strand.
TCAATATCACTATATCTAATACTAAATTGTTTATTATATTGATTTTCATCAATTTTCTCTATTTTATCCATACTTATATCATAATTAATATCGCCATCAACACCATAAAAATCATATTGTTCTTGTTGTATTCTCATTGGTCTTCTTTTTTCAATATCAATTAAGAAAAATAAGGCTGATCCTTCCCCAATAATATTACCTGCTTCATCGTTGATTTTATAATTTCTTAATCCATAGAATTTTTTAAAACCTACAGGTTCTGTAGTAATACTTATGGTTTCTCCAAACAATGGGTATCTATGAATCTTTATATCATACTTATAAAATACCCAACCACAATTATTTTCTTTACAGTACTCAATTCCGCCTCCCAAACTTTCTGATTGCTGAGTACCTACATCCTCAAGAAAATTAATTATTGATGGTAATTTACATCTCATTTTTGAATTTACTTCATAATAATGTATTTCATATTTTTTTGTAAAACTTTTGCTCATATTTATTTATTGCACGTGCATAAAATCAATATTCGGCCTATTTACCACACCTAATTTAAACAAAATTTTAATTATGCGCTTTCTATGCGTGCAATAACCCTTCCCCCTTTCTAAAATTATTAATGATTTACCTATTCTCCTATAATATTATCATAAGAATATGTTTAAAGGTATTAAACATTCTATATTTACGAATATGTTCATAAATATAGCATATAAAAAAAGGATTTTCTAAAAAGAAAATCCTTTAAATAAATAATATAATTATCTATTTAATGCTTCTAATAAATCGTCTAAATTTATTCCATGAACAGTTGCAGCTTCTGCTATAGTCTCAGCTTGAGCTGATGGACATCCAACACATCCCATTCCAAAACTCATTAAAACTCCTGCTTTAGAGGAATCCGCATTAACTACTTCACCAATTGTCATATCCTTAGTTACCATACTCTCACCTTCTTTAATATAACTTATGTAATTATTGTCTCAATTAAAATTATATTTTATACCAAAGTGAAAGTCAATACCCGAGTATAACACTATGCTATAAACTATCTATTCTCATAGTTTGATCTCTCTTTGGACCAACTCCAACAATTGAAATTTTAGTTTCTGTAAATTCTGATATCCTAGCTAAATATTTCTTAACATTTTCAGGTAATTCCTCATAGCTTCTAACATCAGCTACACTATCATCCCATCCATCAAATTCTTCATATATTGGCTCACATTGAGCTAAATCTTCTAAACTTGCTGGAAAATAATCTATAACTGTTCCATTAAACTTATATCCAACACATACTTTAATCTTTTCTAAGCCAGCTAAAGTATCAATCTTAGTAACAGCCAATGAAGTTAATCCACTTACCCTAGCAGCAGTTTTAACTATAACTAAATCTAACCATCCACATCTTCTTGATCTTCCTGTAGTTACACCATATTCATGGCCTTTTTCTCTAATCCAATCTCCAGTTTCATCAAGCAATTCTGTTGGAAATGGACCTTTTCCAACTCTTGTAGTGTATGCCTTTGTTATACCTACTGCATTGGTAATCATATTTGGGCCTATTCCTACACCGCTAGAAACACCGCCACCAGTTGTATTTGATGATGTTACATATGGATATGTACCATAATCAATATCAAGAAGCATTCCTTGAGCACCTTCAAATAAAACTATCTTATCTTTCTTAATTTCGTTATAAACTCTTACAGATGTATCTTGAACAAATGGTTTTAACTTTTCAGCAAATCCTAAATATTCCTTTAAGATTTCATCAAAATTTAATGCTTCTCCTCCTAATACTTTAGTAATATAAGCATTTTTCATTTCAACATTTTCTTTTAATTTTTCTGTAAAAACATCTTTATGCAATAAGTCACAAACCCTAATTCCGCATCTTTCAAATTTATCTGTATAACAAGGTCCTATTCCTTTACCAGTAGTACCTATATCATTCTTACCTCTAGCTTTTTCTTTTAATTTATCTAATACTTTATGATATGGCATGATAAGTTGTGCTCTGTCACTCACAATCAACTTTTCAGGTGTGACTTTTACACCAACACCTTCTAGGTAATCTATTTCTTCAAATAAAGCCTTTGGATCTACAACAACTCCATTTCCTATTACATTTAATTTATCTTCATATAAAATTCCAGATGGTATTAAGTGCAGTTTATATTCCTTGTCACCAACTACTACAGTGTGACCAGCATTATTTCCTCCTTGAAATCTAACAACTACATTAGCATCTTCCGCTAAATAATCTGTCATCTTTCCTTTTCCTTCGTCTCCCCATTGAGCTCCTAAAACAATAAATGCTGACATTTATCTTGCCTCCCTTAATATAAATAAGCTTGCCTTTTTTATTTTAATTAATAACTTGGAGTCAATTAATATATTTTAATCTCTCCCTTTAAATAGTAGCAAAGTACATTTCCACGGTCAACTATATATCGAATATTTTTTTGCTTTTTTTATAAATAATTCGTATAATTGTTTTATATTATTAAGTTTTTGCTTAAATTTAACTTATTTTATCTATAACTAACATGTTAAGGAGTGTTTTTAATGAATATTTATGAAGAAGCCTTAAAATTTCATGAAGAAAAAAGAGGCAAATATGAAATCAAACCAACTTGTGAAGTAAAAAGCTCAAAGGACTTAAGTCTTGCATATACACCAGGTGTCGCTGAGCCTTGTCGTGAAATACATAAGGATCCTCAAAAAGCTTATATATACACTCGTAAATGGAATACAGTTGCCGTAGTATCAGATGGTACCGCAGTACTAGGCTTAGGTGATATTGGGCCACTTGCAGCTTTACCTGTAATGGAAGGAAAGAGCATTTTATTTAAGGAATTTGGCAATGTTGATGCATTTCCTATAGTTTTAGACACTAAAAATGTTGACGAAATCGTTAATACAGTTGCAAATATAGCTCCAACTGTAGGTGGTATAAATTTAGAAGATATTTCAGCTCCGAGATGTTTCGAAATTGAAAAGAAATTAAAAGAAAGATTAAGTATTCCAGTATTTCATGATGATCAACACGGAACAGCAATCGTTGTTTTATCAGCATTAATAAATGCTTTAAAGATAGTGAAGAAAGATTTAGAAACTATAAAAGTAATTATTAATGGTGCTGGTTCTGCTGGAACTGCTATTTGTAAATTATTACTTTCTTCTGGAATTAAAAATATAGTTATGTGTGATATTGATGGTATAATAAGCCGTGATAAAGATTTAAGCCATAATATTTACATGGAAGAATTAGCAAATATAACTAACCCTAACAATGAAACTGGTAAACTTGCAGACGCCCTAAAATGTGCAGATGTATTTATAGGTGTTTCTGCCCCAAATATAGTCTCAAAAGATATGGTAAAAACCATGAATAAGGATGGAATCATTTTTGCTATGGCAAACCCAACTCCTGAAATCTTTCCTGATGATGCAAAGGAAGCTGGTATTGCAGTAATGGGTACTGGTAGATCTGATTTTCCTAACCAAATAAATAACGTATTAGCCTTTCCTGGTATATTTAGAGGTGCACTAGATGCAAGGGCAACAGACATTAATGAAGAAATGAAAGTTGCGGCAGCTTATGCGATTGCAAATGCTATTTCTGAAAAAGAATTATCTCCTGAAAACATAATTCCTAAAGCATTTGATTTAAAAGTTCAAACTTTAGTTGCCGAAGCAGTTAAAGAAGCTGCAATTAAAAGTGGAGTAGCATCAATTAAATAATATTTAATTACCATAAAGTTAATCTTAATTCTAATTTGGAGTTGAATAATATGAGTGAACTATTAATTCCTATAAGTGACTTTGAATTTAAAAATAATGTTAATATTAGATTTGACAACATACTTGACGGCTTTAATTTATTCGAAAATTTTACTATTGATGCTAGTAATATAGAAGATGGTGAAAAACTCTTAATTAAATTTATAGAAGAAGTTTTTGAAAAAAATAATTCTGAAGCTTACATCGATTTCTATATTGCTAAACTTTCAAACGAAGATAGAAGTCGCCTTGCAAAACTTATACCTGAAGAAGATATTAAAACATTAGAACTTCACTTAAATTTAAAGTCTCATGATGGAGTTTTTTATCTTCTTAAAAATAAATCCCTTATACCATTTTTAGTTCGGCTTAACACACGGGAAGTTTTCTTTACTACTTTTTATTTTACTAACAACCCTATTACTATCTGGGGAAATTATAACCTTAAATTCCCATGTTTTGTGGATTCTAAAGAAAACTTGAATTTTTACTCCAGCTTATCAAAATCGTTAGCTTTATGATATAGTCCTAATATACAAATAAAGATAGATGTTTTAGAATCATCTATCTTTATTTAATCCATCTACATATTTTGTGATTTTTCTGCACACTTATCAATAGCTTGTATAACACTATTTCTAAATCCCAATTTTTCTAGTTCAGCCACTGCAACAATTGTGGTTCCTGCCGGAGAACAAACTGCATCTTTTAATTCCCCTGGATGCTTTCCTGTTTCTAATACCATCTTGGAAGATCCTAAAACACTTTGTGCTGCCATCTTATAAGCTTTAGCTCTATGTATTCCTAGTTTCACAGCTGCATCTGCCATGGCTTCTATAAACATGTATACATATGCTGGTGACGATCCACATAAAGCTGTAAATGCATGAAAATCCTTTTCTTCTAACTGAACACATTCTCCAAAGCTTTCAAATATTTTAAAACAATAATCCAATTCATCTTTGCTTACGTTTTTATTTGGACATATTGCTGACATAGCTTGACCAACAAGTGCAGGTGTATTAGGCATAGTTCTAATTATTTTAGCATCTTCGCCTATCCAATTTTCCATATTATCTATACTAATTCCAGCTGCTATTGAAATAATTAACTTATCTTTGTTTAATTCTGATTTAATTTCATCTATTATTGTTTTATACATAAAAGGTTTTACAGCTAAAATTATTACTTCTGCTTCTTGTGCTACAATTTTACTATCAAAAGTTGTTAATACATTAAATTGTTCATTTAATTTTTTAGCAGACTTTTCAGTTTTTGTTGAAATTATCATATTATTAGCTTCTAAAAATCCCGATTTTATTAATCCACCTACCATGGCGCTGCCCATATTTCCACAACCTATAAACCCAATTTTTCTATTCATTTTATAGCCCCCATTTTAAATTTATTTGTTATAGCTTCAAATTTTATCATTTTATATAAATATATTAGATTTTGTCCACCACAATCATAGAATAGCTTGCACGTAAAATCACAAACTATAATAAGCTATGAAGGGAGGAAAATATATGACTAATAATTTATTAATACTTAATACTTCATTAAAAACCCCAACGGATTTTATTGATTCTATTTTGTACTCAAACTGTGAGCAACAACTTCCTACATGTGACTTTGAAGAATCTTTAGATTTTTATTACATTAATATAAATTCATTTGATGATAACATGCATTTACTGGAAATATCTTATAAGTATAATTTTTTAATATTAATTATAAAATCTAACAATAATTCTAATAAAATATTGTCTCAAAGAATTTTTTATTTACCAACAATTGATTTAAATCATATATTACTCCATGAACATAAAAATGCTATTAAATTAATAATTCCCAAAATGATTTAATATTAGTATTTTAAGATATAAGAAGTTAATCTTAACTTCTTATATCTTTTATTATTTCTTTTTATATAAATTTTATTCCCTATGAATTACATCTAGATTACCAAATTTACTGAATTGACCTAGCCATGCTAGTTTTACTGTACCAACTGGGCCGTTTCTTTGCTTAGCCATTATACATTCACCAATATTTTTCTCTTCGGTTTCTTTATTGTAGTATTCATCTCTATATAAAAACATAACTATATCAGCATCTTGTTCTATTGATCCAGATTCTCTCAAGTCTGATAACATTGGTCTATGATCTGCTCTTTGTTCTGGAGCACGAGATAACTGCGATAAAGCAATTACTGGGCATTCCATTTCCTTAGCTAAGGCTTTAATTGATCTAGATATTTCAGATACCTCTTGTTGTCTATTATCGCTACCGGTTCCCCCTGACATAAGCTGCAAATAGTCTATAACTATTAAATCTATTCCATATTCCATTTTAAGTCTTCTACATTTTGACCTCATTTCCATAACAGTAACACCAGCAGTATCATCTATGTAGATTTTTGCTTTTGAAAGTGGTCCAGCTGCCATAGCTATATTCTCCCAATCTTTATCTTCTAGATCTCCTGTTCTAAGCTTTAGCATATCAACATTAGCTTCTGAACAAAGCAGTTTATATGCTAATTGCTCCTTAGACATTTCTAATGAAAATACTACAACACTTTTATTCTCTTTAAGTGCCGCATACTCTACTATGTTCAAAGCAAAAGTTGTTTTTCCCATTGACGGTCTAGCCGCAATCAATACCATATCTCCACTTTGAAATCCTGACGTCTTTGCATCTAAATCTGTAAAACCTGATGCAACACCAGTCACTGTACCTTTTTCATTGAAAAGTTTCTCTATTTGTGCAAATCCTCTTTCCAATACATCACTTAATGGTTCAAAATCTTTTGAAGTTCTTTTTTCTGCAATATTAAATATTTTCTTTTCAGCACTATCTACAACATCTTCTACATTACTTTGATTATTATAACTTTCTTCAATAATAGTAGTTGATGATTTAATTAGCTTTCTCAAAGTAGATTTATCAGAAACAATTTTTATATATGCACTCAGATTTGCAGTAGTTGGCACAGAGGCACTCAATTCTGTTATATAGGTTACCCCTCCAGCTCGCTCCAGCATATCTGTGCTTTTCAAATATTCCAACAATGTTAACAAATCTATTGCTATGTCACTTCTAAACATCTCTAATATAGATCTATATATTATCTTATGGCCATCCCTATAAAAATCTTCTTCTTCTAAGCCTTCCAATACTTTTGCAATAGCATTTTTATCTATTATCATAGATCCTAAAACTGATTGTTCCGCTTCTATGCTTTGAGGCAAACTCCTCATAACTGATGCATCCAAGCTTTATTCCTCCTATCTAATTATCTATTGACAATTATTTATGTATTTCTTCTTTTGTAATTTAACCAATCTAATTTTATCATTTCTTAAGTATAAAAAAAAGTCTCCCATATTACAAGAGACTTTTTATTTTAAATAATATGTTAACTAAATGCAATATTCATAAGATCTTCTATAGATTCTAGAGCCCTTACTTCTACCTCCTCAGTATTTAAAGGAATTTCCTTTTCATTATCCTTTGGAATTAATACAAGTTTTATTCCCATTCTTCTAGCTCCATATATCTTTTCAAATATTCCCCCAACTGGTTTAATATTTCCATGTAGGGAAATCTCCCCAGTAATTGCTATATCTTGCCTTATTGGCTTATTTAACAATGCACTGATTATGCAAATAGTAATTGCTGCTCCTGCTGAAGGACCATCTATTTTTCCACCTCCAACAGCATTAACATGAATATCATAATCTTTAATATCTTTATCTGTTAAATTTCTAATAACTGATGCTGCATTAAATACAGAATCCTTAGCCATACTCCCAGCTGTGTCATTAAATCTAACAACACCAGCACCCTTTTTCTTTGATGGAAAAACAGCTGCTTCAATTTCTATTGTAGATCCTAAAAATCCACTAACACCTAATCCATATACATGCCCTACTTCTTTTCTGTCTATATTCCTTAATCGTTCAAGTGGTATATATCTTCCTATTGATATTACTTCATCTAAATCGGATAACTTTATTTTCAAATTATCTATAAACTTTTTATTGCGATGTAATGCATATCCATATGTATCAGTTAGTATATTTACTGCTTTTCTACCTTCAAATGTATAATTGCTAATTTTTTGTGCTACTCCATCTTCTAATCTAACATTTAACTTGCTTGCTGCATCCTCAACTATATGTATTATGTCTGATGAAGAAAGAGGCTCAAAATATACTTCTGTACATCTTGATCTTAAAGCAGGATTGATTTCACTTGGGCTTTTAGTGGTTGCTCCAATTAAAACAAAATCTGCTGGTGCTCCATTATCAAATAGATATTTAATATACTTAGGAATAGCTTCATCATCTGGGTCGTAATATGATGATGAAAATTCCACTCTTTTATCTTCTAAAACTTTCAAAAGTTTATTCTGAAGCATAGAATCCAACTCTCCTATTTCGTCTATAAACAGTACCCCTCCATGCGCTTGAGTAACTAGTCCTGGCTTAGGTTCCGGTATACCAACTTCAGCTAAATCTCTCTTACTTCCTTGATATATTGGATCATGTACTGATCCTAACAATGGATTTGTTATTTCTCTTGGATCCCATCTTAATGTAGTTCCATCTACTTCAACAAATTTTGATTTATCGTCAAAAGGAGTAAATGAAAGCTTTTTAACTTCATCTAGTGCAAGCCTTGCTGCTGTAGTTTTACCAACTCCAGGTGGTCCATATAAAATTATATGCTGAGGATATGGCGAAGATAATTTCGATATCAATGATTTTATAGCTCTTTCTTGACCAACTACTTGTGTAAAATCTGTTGGTCTAAGGAAACTCATAATATTTTTACTAGCATCTCTACTATCTAATTCTATCAGATTATTTAATTTACTTATTGTCTTCTTATTTTCAGCACCCTTTTGCTTATTAATAACTGAAAGTCTAACTTCATCGATGTACTTTTCTTGTTTTTCCATGATGGATTGCTCAACTTGTGATTCTATCTTACTCTGAACATATTTTTTAGCCAACTCATTAGAAATTAATCTTATAGTTTTATCTATAGCTTCTTCTAAATCTTCACTTTTAGGTACAGATTTCAAATCCTTTCCTTCAGCCAATATACTATTTAATGCATAAATTTTTTCACAAAGATCTGATGATTGTATAAATTTATCCAATTTAAATCTAACTGTTCTAGCTCTAAATGCGCCTTTATCAAGAATGTTTTTAGTTATAGAAATTAATGCTTCTATTTGTGAATCTAATGATAAAGTTCCAGAAATAATATCTTTCAACAATAAATTTGTGTCATCATATAAATTCAAAATTAATCCTCCTTATTCTTGTGGAACAATAATCACCTTCATTTTAGTACTAACCTCTGGATATAGTTTAATTTCAATTTCGTATCCACCTGCTAATTTTATTGTATCCATAACAATTTTTTTCTTGTCTATTTCAATTTTGTATTGTTTTTTTATTAGTTCAGCTACATCTTTACTTGTAATTGCACCAAATAATTTTCCACTATCTCCTGTCTTAGCTTTTATTGATATTTCTTTCCCCTTTAATTCTCCTGCTAATTTTTGAGCAGCTTCAACTTCTGCTAATTTTTGTTTTCTTTCATTTTCTATCTTATTATTTAAAATATGCATATTTGATGTGCTAGCTTCTTGTGCTAATTTCCTAGGAAATAAAAAGTTTCTTGCATATCCATCTGATGCTTCAATAACATCACCTTTCTTACCTATTTTCTTAACATCTTGTAATAAAATAACCTTCATTTCTATTCACCTATCCTTAAATATTTTTTCATTGCTTCTTTTAATTCGCAAATTACTTCATCAATTGTTTTATTTGCAATTTTAACACCTGCAATATTCATATGTCCGCCTCCTCCTAGTGCTTCTAGAACGACTTGAACATTAATCTCACCTACTGATCTTCCGCTAATATATACATCATCATTAACTTCACCTAATACAAAACTCACATGTATTCCTGATATATTTAATAATTCATCAGCGGCTTTTGCTATAATTACAGTGTTTATATTTCTTGGTGTTACTGCAATAGCTACATTCTCATTTACTTCTGCAGTCCTTATTGTTTCTGCAATAAGAAGATAGTCTTCTAAATCATCAGTAAACATTTTTTTAATCTCTATCGGATCTGCCCCAAGAGATTTTAGAAAGGATGCAGCTTCAAAAGTTCTAACTCCTGTTTTAAAAGAAAAACCTTTAGTATCCATAAAAATACCTGCAAGCAAGCCTTCAGCTTCCAATCTTGTTAAATTAGGCTTATTTACTATATATTGAATTATTTCAGTAACCATTTCAGATGTAGATGAAGCATATACTTCTATATAATTTAATATATCACATTCTATCATATCTGTACTTCTTCTATGATGGTCAATTATAACTTTTCTTTCTGCTTTCTCTACTAATTCCAAATCAGCAATATATCCTTTATTATGAACATCTACAATAATAATTAGCGTTTTACTATCCAAATCATTTCTTGCATCTTCTGCAGATAAGAATACACCATCATATTTAGATTCTTTTTGCAACTTACTTAAATAATATTCAATTGCACTATTATCATTATTTAATACTATATTACAGTTCTTACCCAATTGTTTTACTACACTTGTTAATCCAACTGCTGCACCAAAACAATCCATGTCAGGATTCTTATGTCCTATTATATAAACCTTGCTACTTTCATAAATCAACTCGCTTAATGCTCTTGCAATAACTCGTGCTTTCACCTTTGTTCTTTTTTCTATCTCTTTGGTATTTCCTCCAAAAAACTTTATTTCATCATTTGTTTTAACAACTGCTTGATCTCCACCTCTACCTAACGCCAATTCTTTAGCTATATTGGCATTATTATAATTTTCAAGTGGTGACATTCCACCTTTTCCTATCCCGATACTTAATGTAATCTCAATTGAATTTCCCTTATCAATTTTAGAAAATTCTTCAATTATTTTAAATTTCTGCTTTATTTCATCTTCAATATACTTATCTTGAATAGACAATACATATTTATTTGTATCATATCGTTTAATCATTGCATTTAAATTATTGGCATAAGCATTTATTTTTCTTTCTATTTCTGCAACCAAAAGTGGTCTATTGTTATCATCAGTCTTATCCAATACTTCAGTAAAATTATCTACTTCTATCAACATTATACTTTCTTTGGTTGTTTCATAGTCTATTAATTTTGTTATATCATTAAATGATAATATATATAAATGCTTTTTATCTTTTGTTTCAATTAAATTAGCATATACATCATATAATTTATCCTTAATATTTATTCTTTGATGCAAACTACTTCCATGCTTCAAAAACTCTTCTAAATTTAATCCTCTGATTATACTTAAAATATTTTTTTCAGATTCTTCTTCATTAGATTTTAACGTTTTAAATAAGTTATTATACCACACTAATTTTCCATCCTCTTCAATTAGTGCTACTGGATAAATAGACTTTAACGCATTATCTGATATTCCTTTGTCTATACTTTTTATAAACTCATTATTATCATTTTCTTTCTTCCAATAATAATTTAATTGCTGAATGTTATCTATTAAATAAATTATGAGGATAATTATACCTATACCTATATAATTGTATATACATAATATTATTGAAATAATAATTAATAGCCAAGGCCTAAGCAATCGTTTAAGCATAATCATCCAATTCATTAAAAAGCCTCCTAAGATATCTTCAATCTTTTCTATCATTAATATAACGATTTAATTTACTTAAACTTTTACCTTCTTTTTCAACTTCATCTTCAGCTCTTATACCCATTTCCAATTTTGATTTAATAATATGATCTATATCTACAAATGAATAACCTAATTTTTCTCCTAAGATATATAATATAATTATTGCACCTGAAATACAATTTGGAATTGAATCTCGAGCTACATTATTTCCTTTTGTTAAAAGTTTAAAGAATTCTCCTATTATACAAATTAATTGTGCCTTTAAATCTTCTATAATTTTAATGTTAGACATTATATTAAAATTATCTTTTTTCATAGTCATATCACCCTCTCTCAAAACCCTGTATTACTATTTTAATTTTTTTTCTTAAGTATTGCAAGAACTTATAATCTTTTTTTGCTATTTTTTACCATTTATTTAAAATTATATGCTTATGTATATTTTTATATATTAAAAAACCCCTGATTTCTCAGGGGATATTAATTATTACCTTTATTCTGTTGTGAATGGTAATAATGCTATGTTTCTTGCTCTCTTAATTGAAGATGTTAATTCTCTTTGATGTTTAGCGCAAGCTCCAGAAATTCTTCTAGGAAGAATCTTTCCTCTTTCTGTAACATATTTTCTTAGCTTATTTATATCTTTATAATCGATAAATTCAGCCTTATCTACACAAAAAGCGCAAACTTTTTTTCTAGATCTTCTCATTTTACCGCCAGGTCTTCTACCGTTGTTACCTTCTTCTCTGCTCATCTTTTTCCCTCCTTACTATAATTTTAGAAAGGCATATCTCCATCATCTACAGGAGTTATATCCTCTTCAAAATTCCCACCACTAAATGCGTCATTTACTGGCATTGAATATTCATTGCTGTTACCAAAACTAGCTCCAGCATTACCTGATGCATTTCCTTTACTTAAAAATTGAACTTCCGTAGCAACTACCTCTGTTACATATCTTTTAGTACCATCTTTCGCATCATAACTTCTGGTTTGAATTCTACCACTAATAGCCATTTGGCTACCTTTACTCATGTAATTAGCAGTACTTTCTGCTTGTTTGCCCCATACTACTACAGGTACAAAATCAGCTTCTTTTTGACCAGTTTTTGTGTTATATTTATCAACTGCTAATGTTAAGGTTGTTACTGCTGCTCCACTTCCTGGAGTAAATCTTAGTTCTGGATCTTTTGTTAATCTTCCAATTAGAACTACTTTATTCATTTACAACACCCACCTTATGCTTGTTCGTTAACAATGATATGTCTTATAACACCATCAGTGATTCTGAATATTCTATCTAATTCTCTTGGTAATTCAGGGTTAGCAGTAAAGTTAACTAAAGTATAATAACCTTCACTAACTTTCTTGATTTCGTAAGCAAGCTTTCTCTTACCCCAGAAATCAACGTTTTCTACTGTTCCTCCACCATTTTCTATAACACCCTTAAACTTTTCGATGTTAGCTTTAACAGTTTCTTCATCAAAAGCAGGATTTAATATAAATATAGTTTCGTACTTTCTCATTAATTTCACCTCCTCCCCTCGGACTAACGGCTATGCTTTGCATAGCAGGGATTACAATTTATGATTATACCATTTAACCAAAATATAATCAAGCAATTTTCCTAATTTTCTGCAGTTACTACTATTTTTTTTGCATCCTTTTTAAATTTCCCTCTTGGAATCATTACTATTCTGCCACAACCTGTGCATTTTATTTTAATATCTGCACCTAATCTTATTATTTCAAATTGATTTACACCGCATGGATGTTGCTTTTTCATTTCTACTATATCTCCAAGATTAAAGCTTTCAACCATAGTTTCTCCTCTTTTCTATAAATATTTATATGCAACAATTAAATATTCTCTTCTTCTGAAACGCATATTTTATTTTTATCTAATGCCAATTTTAATGACATTCTAAGTTCATTCTCCATTTTCCATTGCATAAGCGGTCTAGCTTTACCTGTTATTCTTATTATAGAACTTGTTAATTCTAGAGCTATAATCCCCTTAATTTCTATAGGTTCACTTATGAACTCTTCATTATTACTCTTAAACTCATCACATGTAGTTTTTATAATACTAATTACATCTTCAATATTTTCTTCATTAGATATGTTAATATCTACCGTAAATCTAATATCATTTCTAGAATGATTAGTCACTCCCATTATAGATCCATTTGGAATCGAATGAACATCTCCTGTAAAATCTGTTATTACAGTAGCTCTAATACCTATGCTCTTAACAATTCCATTATAACTTCCTATGGTAACATGATCACCAACTCCAAATTGATTTTCAAATAAAATAAAAAAACCATTAATTAAATCCTTAATTAAACTTTGAGCTCCAAGTCCAACCGCAATTCCACCAATACTTGCAAAAGTAAAAGATATTTCACCAAATATAATTGATATTATTATTGCTATTCCCATAAAATAGACTGAATATTTCAATACACTTTTTAATACTTCTCCAAGTGTTTTTGCTCTTTGGGTGTCTAATGAAAGCATTGCATTACTCTCAATTTGTTTATTAACAAATTTTTTAATCAAATGTTTACCAACTACTATAGCAATGTACATTAATACTATTGTTAAAATTATTTTTATTCCTTTATATATTATTGATTGAATATCTGTTAATTTTATACTCAAAATATTTCCTATTTGTAATTGAGTATCATCTGATAATAATTTTAATAAATAATTATACACATATTATTCTCCTCTCTATCTTTCTACAATTATATAACTATCATTATCCCTAAAATATATATTCTTAAATTCTATAATATTATTTTTTATTATTGTATGAATTTCTTCTTCTTCCTCTATTCTTATACATATTCCACAACTCATAGTTATTGATGTTGGTGTTGGCATTATTCTAAAATTAAAATTTAATTCCTTCATTCTCTTTTCTGCTGCCATCGCATCATATGTATTTTTGAAAACTATTATGTAGTAATTCAAAATCTTTCACCTCTTACAATTATTTATATATTAGTTTATTAAACCTCAATTTAAAAATTATCTTACTGATTATTATCAATTTCAATATTATATCATATTTTACATTATATCTGTTTAAATTATCAATGTTCAATTATCAAGTAATGACTATGTTATTTTAAAATTTCTTAAATTGAGCTGCTCAACATTAATTAGAATCTATATATATTTTTTACTAAATAATTATTAATAATATTTAACATAAAAAACTTCATAAATTTAATGAAAAATAATTTTATTTATCTTATAATAATATACAAATGCAACAAAAAGGAGAATATGATGATTTCAGTATTTAGTGTAGCTCAAGCTATAGCTGTAGGTTTTTCTTATGGATTCATTGCATCTATTCCAATAGGTCCTTCTGGCCTTGAATCAGTTAGCCGTTCCATATCAAATGGCTTTCGAGAAGGCTTTAAAGTGTCACTTGGCGCAATATCCGCAGATATAGTCTATATAATAATTATAAATTTAGGTATATTTACAATACTATCTAAAAATCCCAAATTTGAGAGTTTATTTTGGATAGTATCTGGAATTATTCTAGTTTTATCTAATAAAGTTTCATTCAAACGGAAAGAAACAGACCATAATTTGGAAAAACCAATTTTAAAGAATACTTCTAATGCATTCTTATCTGGTTTTTTAATAACCTTTCTCAATCCAACTACTCCATCAATATGGATTGTATCAAGTAGTACGATATTTACAGTATGGAGACATCATGGGCGCATATTTTTTACATTATCAATTCTTTCCATGATTATAGGAAGCATAAGTTGGTTTTGTTTACTTAATATTTTAGTAAGTAAAGGGGTTAAAAGATTTAAATCAAACATAGCTAACAACACATCAAAATTTGTTAACTATCTTCTTTTTGCTTTGGGGATAGTATTTATAATTTTTGGAGCGTATAAATTTATCTTTTAGGGGTGTATAATGGAAGTTTACTTAGATAATTCATCAACAACTTATCCAAAACCTAAACAAGTAATTGATGGCATGTATAATTACATGCTTAAAATTGGTGGAAATGCAGGACGTGGAAATTATAGTAATTCACTGGAAAGTAATCGATTTTTATATAATGCAAGGGAAGTTATTTGTGATTTCTTTGGTTTTGATTCTCCTAGTAATGTTATCTTCACTAATAATGTTACTACTTCTCTAAATATATTAATTAAAGGAATCTTAAAAGAAGGTGATCATGTAATTACATCTTCTATGGAACATAATTCGGTTATTAGACCTCTATATTTCTGTAAAGACAATTTGCAAATTGAACTGGATATCATACAAGCAAATCAGCAAGGCTTTATTGATATTAATGATTTTAAAAATAAAATTACTCCTAAAACAAAACTTGCTGTTATAACTCAAGCTTCAAATGTTACTGGATCTATCCAAGATATAAACTCCATTGGAGATATCTGCAAGGAGCATAATATTTTCTTCATTGTCGATTCTTCACAAGGTGCAGGTGTTTTAGATATTAATATGAAATCAATTAAAGCTGATGCAATAGCATTCACAGGGCATAAGAGTTTATTGGGGCCACAAGGAATTGGAGGATTTATTATAGATTCAAAATTTAATGAATCTTGTTGCAGTTTGCTACAGGGTGGCACAGGAAGTTTATCCTCTTCATTATATCAGCCCGATTTTTTACCAGATAAATTTGAATGTGGTACTCATAACCTTCCAGGTATAGTTGGCTTAACTGAAGCTATAAAATACATAAATTCAATAGGATTAAATGAGGTTTCTAGTCATAATCGTGAGATAATAAATTACTTAATGGATGGTTTATTAAACATTAATGGAATAAATGTTTATGGAGATTTATCTTGCAATAATTTAACCACTTGTATATCAATTAATTTAAATTCTTTAGATTGCTCTGAACTGGCTTATTACTTGGAGAGTAATGGAATAAAGACAAGATCTGGTTTACATTGTGCACCTTTAGCCCACCAAACTATAGGAACATATCCTAATGGAACTGTTAGATTAAGCATTAGTTATTTCACTACAAAGGCCGAAATTGATTATACACTTAATATTTTAAATAATATTTCAAAGGATAATAATTAATTTTAATAATTTTATAATATCTTTCCTATTATCTCATAAACATGAATAAACCTTCTCTTTATTGGATATAAATCTAATAAAGGAGGTTTATTTATTTTATGTTTGATGGCTTAAAAGTCAATTCATCTTCATTTACTTCTTCTATAAAAATAAAAAATTACCTAATAGAAGAATTACAGCCACAC
This sequence comes from Clostridium sp. YIM B02555, assembly GCF_022320955.1. NCBI lineage: Bacteria > Bacillati > Bacillota > Clostridia > Eubacteriales > Clostridiaceae > Clostridium > Clostridium sp. YIM B02555. The sequence goes on from NZ_JAKJJY010000034.1 coordinate 19,016, forward strand.
CTAAACAGTAAAAGACCTATTATTTTTGTTTGTATAGGCAGTGACAGGTCTACAGGCGATTCATTAGGTCCATTAGTTGGTCATAAACTACAATATTTCACTAGGAACAATATATTTATTTATGGAACATTAGATAATCCAGTACATGCTAAGAACTTAGAAATTATATTAAATGATATAAATTCAACTTTTACAAATCCATATATAATAGCAGTTGATGCATGCCTTGGTTCTTTTAAAAATATTGGCAATATATTTATTCAAAAAAAACCTCTTAAGCCTGGATTAGCTCTAAATAAAGTTCTTCCTTCTGTTGGTGAGATGAGTATTACTGGAATTGTAAATATATCTGGCAATTTTGATTTCATGGTATTACAGAATACTAGATTGCAGGTTGTTATGAATTTAGCTGATTCAATTTCAAAGGGAATCTACTATTTTATTTTAAATAGCTTGAATTAAGCTTAAAATTACTTTTAGAATTGATTTAATCAAACAATTCTAAACATATTTATAATTTCTTTTTTTATAATTATTGCAATAAAAAAGAAGCTACTTATACATTATTTTCTTATACTGTATAAGTGCTCCTTAATAATTAATTAAGTATTTATTGTTTTGTTTGATGCTTCATTTAATACGTATAATTCTTCTTCTGATAGATCGTATCTAGATATTCCCTTATCAATTGGTTTTGCATAGGTAGTACTCTCTTCTCTTCCATATATACCAGTTAAGATTACTCCATCATTATTATCATCTAGCATTGCAATTGAAAAACTCAAGTCGCTTCCCACATTCTCAAAGGCTTTATATCTCATTATAGCAACCTTTTGTACACACTCTTTCATTTTTATTTCTAACCTGCTACATTCTTGTAATGCTTTATCTGATGATTCCTTGGCTTCTTGAATACTATCTAATCTTTCTAATAGCATTTCTTCTAAATTATTACCAGTTACACCTTTCATTAATTTCCTATATCTATTTTCAACTTTTCCTACCGATTTAAATAGAACTACTACCATAATAAATAGTAATACAATAATTATTATCATTGCTGCTACAATGTAAGGCATTAGTTCATTAATTGTATTAATTAGAGTATTCAATTCCATTGTCATTCCTTTCATAATTGTTTCACGTGAAACATTACATATCAATAATATCTAATATTCTTTGCAAATCTTCTTCTGAATAATATTCAATTTCTATTTTTCCTTTATTTTTTTTATTAGATATATTAACTTTTGTCCCAAAAAAATTCTGAAGTTGATTTTTTATATCTTTATAATATGGGTTTAATTCTTCATTAACTTCTTCAGTTAATTTGTTCTTTTGATTTTCTTCATTAATCTTTTTTATTAATCTTTCTAATTCTCTAACAGATAATTTTTCGTCAATTACCCTTTGTGCTATTTCATATTGTTTTCCTTTATCAGCAAGAGATAAAATAGCTCTTCCATGTCCTTCTGTAATTATCCCCTCAATTATGTATTGTTGAACTTTATCATCTAAATTTGTTAATCTAATTGTATTTGTTATAGCAACTCTCGATTTTCCAATCCTCTTACTTAATTCTTCTTGCGTAATTTCAAAATCATCTAATAGTTTTTTATAAGCAAGTGCTTCTTCAATAGGATTTAAATCTTGACGTTGAATATTCTCTATTAGCGAAACTTCAAGTATATCTTTATCACTTAATTCCATAATAACTGCAGGTATTTCACTTAATCCTGCCATTTTTGCAGCTCTCCATCTTCTTTCTCCAGCTACTATTATATATTGATCATTTATGTGCTTTCTTAAAATTAATGGCTGTATTATGCCATGGGTTTTAATAGATTCTGCTAATTCCGCTATTTTTTCAGAATCAAATGATTTCCTAGGCTGTTTATCGTCACTTTTTATTTTATTAATTGAAATTAAATTCTTAGCATTTTTCTCTAAATCATTTTCTGATTCTTCTGGAATAAGTGCACTTAATCCTTTTCCTAGAGTAAATTTTTTTGCCATTCTAATCACCTACTGTCTTTTTAAAAATTCTTTAGTTAATTTTATGTAGGCTTCTGCACCCTTGCATTTTTCATCATACAACATTATTGGTAATCCAAAACTTGGTGCTTCTGCTAATCTCACATTTCTAGGGATTGTTATATTATATACCTTATCCTTAAAATACTTTTGAACTTCCTTTAAAACTTCATTACTCAGATTCGTCCTGTAATCAAACATAGTCATAACTACGCCTTCAATTTCAAGATTTTTATTTAGGGACTTTTTTACTAATTGAATAGTATTAACTAATTGACTAACTCCCTCTAATGCATAAAATTCACATTGTATTGGAATTAAAACTGAATCTGCACAAGCTAATGCATTTATGGTCAATACACCTAATGATGGTGGACAATCAATAAACACAAAATCATATTCATCTTCAATTTCTTTTAACTTGTTCTTTATTATATTTTCCCTGTCACTTCTATTTATAAGTTCAACTTCTGCGCCAGCAAGCTCTACTGTTGAAGGTGAAATGCATAAATTTTCAACCAAATCACTTCTTACTATAGACTCTTTCATTTTAGTATCAGAAATTAAAACATCATAAATCGATAAATCTAAGTTATTTTTATCTAACCCTAAACCACTTGTAGTATTACCTTGAGGATCTATATCAATTGTTAATACCTTATATCCCTCCATGGCTAAATATGCGCACAAGTTTATATTAGTAGTGGTCTTTCCGACTCCACCCTTTTGATTAAAAACACAGATTTTTTTCATACCTATAGCCCTTAAAGAGCGTCCCCCCTTCCCATAATAATATTATATATACTTTTTCCTCATAATAAAAGAATTATGTTTTAAAAAACGAACTTAATAACACAATATTACTAAACTTAATAATATTTTAATAATTAATTTAAACATAATTAAAGTTAAGATCAATAATTAACCTTAACTTTAATTACACAAACTATCAAGTTTTATCACTTTACTTTAGGAATTTTAACAGTCACCTCAATAAATTCGTCTTCATCTTTATATGCGTATTCTGCAGGTATATCAAATTTTTGTAATACTTGCTTAATTGTATTTACATATAACTTTGCTGGTAGAACACCACGTATACTTCTTTTACTACCTTTTTTTAGTTCACTACCTGTTAACTTAAGTAATTCTTTATTTATTAGTTCCTCAGTTTTCTTAACATTTAATCCATCTTTTATTATCTTTTGCACTATTTTTAATTGCAAATCTTCTCTTGGAATTGTAAGTAAGGCTCTAGCATGTCTTTCAGTTAACTTATTCTCTAAACATATTTCTCTAACTTCAGAACTCAATTTTAATAGTCTTAATTTATTAGCTATTGTCGACTGCTTTTTTCCCATTCTCTTGGCAAGTTCATCTTGAGTAAAATTATGATCATTTATTAAATTATAATATGCTTCAGCTTCTTCAATATAATTTAGATCCTCTCTTTGTAAATTCTCTAACAAAGCTATTTCTGCTGATTCTGAATCTGTAATATCAACAATATTACACGGAACTGTTTCTAAATTAGCTAATTTAGCCGCTCTAAGTCTTCTTTCACCAGCAACTAACTCATATACTTCTCCTCTTTTTCTAACTGTTAATGGTTGAATTATACCATGTTGCTTAATTGATTGTGATAACTCTTCAATTGCTTCTTCATTAAAATATTTACGTGGTTGATATATATTTGGAATAACCTTATCTATATTAATTCTTACTATTTCATTGTTCATGCTCTCAATCCATCCCTTATTAAAATACTACAAACATATTTGATCTATAATTATCGTTCTCTATTTAATCGGATTCTTTGTTATCAATCCTGCTTTTCTTGGATAGTTCTTAGGACATTCCTTAATTTTTCTAACTGTAACAAGATTATGTCGCAATTCAGTATCTTCAATATTAATTTCACAAATATTAACTAATTCTCCACCAAGAACTTTAATTGCATTAAGGCTTTCGTTAATTTCCTGCTCAACTGAAGGCCCCTTCAGTGCAATAAAATTCCCCCCAACTTTTGCGTATGGAAGACATAATTCTGATAATACACTCATATTAGCGACTGCCCTAGATGTTGCAATATCAAATTTTTCTCTTAACTTACTATCTCTTGCGCCATCTTCAGCTCTTGAATGAATCGTTTTAACATTCGAAAGTCCAAGTTTATTAATTACAGTATTTAAAAAATTAATTCTTTTATTTAATGAATCCAATAAAGTAACTTCTAAATTTTCTTGCATAATAGAAATTGGTATTCCTGGAAAACCTGCACCTGTTCCTACGTCAATCATATTTTTTGCCTTCTTAACCTCATCAGCCTTAAATGCTTTAATTGAGTCAATAAAATGTTTTTTAACTATTTCTTCATCTTCCACTATAGCTGTTAAATTTATCTTCTCATTCCACTCTTGAAGAAGCTTCATAAAATCAATAAATTTCTCATATTGTTCTCTTGAAAATTGCATACCAACATCTTCAGTTGATTTACACATTAAATCATAAAAATCCATATTTCCTCCATATTAACAACTTACTAGGATTGTTTCCCATATCGGTGTTCTAAATATATTAACATTACTGAAATATCAGCTGGAGATACCCCAGAAATACGTGATGCCTGGCCAATACTAATCGGCTTAATACTACTTAATTTTTGAATCGCCTCAATTCTTAGTCCTTTAATATTATCATAATTAATATCTTTAGGTAGTAATTTCTTTTCAAATTTTTTAAATTGTGCTACTTGTTCAAGTTGACTTTGAATATAACCTTCATATTTTGTTAGTATATTAATTTGTTCACCAACATCATACGGTAATTGAGGTCTTTCACTATCCAATTCTTCTAAATCAAAATAATCTAACTCAGGCCTCTGCAATAATTCGTAAAAACTAATTGGCTTTCTTAGTTCAGCTGAATTTAACGAATGTAAAAATTCATTAACTTCTCTTTTATTAGTTACTTTTAAATTTTTTAGTCTGCATAACTCATTTTCAACATTTTTCCTTCTATGTAAAAATCTATTATATCTTTCATCTGTAACTAACCCTACTTTATATCCCATTTCAGTTAATCTGAAATCAGCATTATCTTGCCTTAACAGTAATCTATATTCAGCTCTCGAAGTCATCATTCTATATGGCTCATTAGTACCTTTTGTAACCAAATCATCAATGAGAACACCAATATATGCATCAGAACGCGTTAAAATTAATGGCTCTTCTCCTTTAATTTTCAACGCAGCATTTATACCTGCAACTAATCCTTGAGCACCTGCTTCTTCATATCCTGAACTACCATTAAGCTGCCCTGCACCATATAACCCTTGAACATCTTTAAATTCTAACGTTGGCCTCAATTGAGTTGGATCAATTGAATCATACTCAATTGCATATGCAGTTCTCATCATTTCAACATTCTCTAAACCTGGTAATGTTCTAAGCATTTTAATTTGTACTTCTTCAGGAAGTGATGATGAAAATCCACCAACATACATTTCTAATGTATCAAGTCCCTCAGGTTCAATAAATATTTGATGTTGTGGCTTATCTGGAAACCTCATTATCTTATCTTCTATAGAAGGACAATACCTAGGACCAACACCTTTAATACTTCCATTATAAATAGGTGACCTATCTATATTTTCAGTAATAATTTTACGTGTTTCTTCATTAGTATAAGTTAGATAGCAAGAAATTTGATCTTTTTCAATATTATCACTCATAAATGAAAAAGGTACTATTTTATCATCTCCATTTTGCTCTATCATTTTTGAAAAATCTACAGATCTTCTATTTATTCTCGCTGGAGTTCCTGTTTTAAATCTTCTTAATGATATTCCTAAATCTAGTAATGATTGAGACAAATCATTTGCTGGGAATAATCCATTAGGTCCACCACTATATGAAACTTCTCCAATTATAATTTTTCCTCTTAAATATGTTCCTGTTGCAAGTATTACTGCTTTACATGCAAAAACAGCTCCATTTTTAGTAATTACACCAGTTACCTTGCCATCCTCTACATTTAGTTCTGTTACTTCAATTTGTCTTATATTAAGATTTTCCTGTTCCTCTAAAATTCTTTTCATTCTATATTGATAGTTTTTCTTATCTGCCTGTGCTCTTAAAGAATGCACTGCTGGTCCCTTAGAAGTATTCAGCATTCTTGATTGAATAAATGTATTATCGATGTTAATTCCCATTTCTCCACCAAGTGCATCAATTTCTCTTACCAAATGCCCCTTTGCAGTTCCACCAATATTAGGGTTACAAGGCATCAATGCTATCGAATCTAAATTTATAGTACAAACTAATGTATTAAGTCCCAATCTTGCAGAAGCTAGTGCGGCTTCACACCCTGCATGACCAGCTCCAACAACTATCACATCATAATGCCCACCATCATAATTTACTGCCATTACTTTACCTACTTTCCTACACAAAATTCACTAAAGATTTTATTTAATAAATCTTCCTCTAATTCATCTCCTGTTATTTCACCCAAAGCTTTCATAGCTGCTGTTATGTAAATAGAAATTAGATCAAGATATTCATCAGCATTAACCTTATTTAAAGCCATATCACAATTTTCTAATGACTTATATAACGCTTGCTTATGCCGTGTATTTGAAATTAATAGACTCTCAGATTTTATTTCTCCATTAAAAAATAGATCTTTAATTTTCTTTTTTAAATCATCAATACCTATTCCAGACTTTGCTGATATGTTAATTATATTGTTTAACTCATTAATATTTTCTTCAGATATTTTTCTATCCAAGTCAATCTTATTAGCTAACACAATATGTTTTCTATTCTTTATTTTTTCAATTATAATTTTATCCTCAATATCGATCTCTCTAGATACATCAATCATTAATATAACTAGATCAGCTTCCTCAATTTTTTCTTTTGATCTTTCTACACCTATTTTTTCAACTATATCTTCAGTATCTCTTATTCCTGCTGTATCAATTATTCTAATAGGTATTCCATCAACATTTAAATATTCTTCTATAATGTCCCTTGTTGTGCCTGGTACATCAGTCACTATCGCTCTATTTTCCTTTAATAAAGCATTAAGTAATGATGATTTCCCTACATTAGGTTTTCCAACAATAACTATACTAAGACCTTCTCTGATTATCTTGCCTTCATCAGCACTTGCTAATAGATTTTTGATTTTTACTATTGTTTTATCAATTCCATTCTTAATTTGCATAATTAAATTATCATCAACAATATCTTCATCATCCTCTGTAAAATCAACAGCATACTCAATTAAAGCTAAAGTATTTAACAAATTTTTTCTCAATTCAATTATCTCTTTTGAAAGCGCACCATTACTTTGAAGCATTGCTGATTTCATTGCCAACTCAGTTTTAGCTGTAATTATATCCATTACAGCTTCTGCTTGACTTAAGTCTATTCTGCCATTTAGAAATGCCCTTTTAGTAAATTCACCAGGTTCCGAAAGTCTTGCACCTGCTTGAATTGCTTGATCTAATACACTATTAGTTGATACAATACCTCCATGACAATTAATTTCAACTACGTTTTCTCCAGTATAACTTCTAGGTGCTTTCATATAAGTTAAAATAACTTCATCAATTATTTCTCTAGTCTTAAAATTCACAATATTTCCATACTTCATAGTGTATGTTTTCATATTTTTAATATCATAATCATTCTTAGGTACAAATATTTCACTAGCTATTTCTAAAGCTTTTTCCCCTGATATTCTAATTATGGCAACACCACCTTCACCAATGGGTGTTGCTATCGCACAAATTGTATCAAATTCTTTCATTTAATTTCCTCCTATATTAAAGAAGATTTTATTAACTATATCGTTTCAAACTAATATCAATTTTACATAACAATATTTAATTAGTCAAAAATATATTATTAAATTTTATTTTATATTTATAAATTTTATTATTAAACTTAAAAAGAAAGCCTTCAGGCTTTCTTTTTACAAATCTTTTTTTAATTCAATTACTACTCTTCTAAATGGTTCTTCACCTTCGCTATATGTATTAACAAAAGTATCTTCTTGAAGCGCAGAATGAATAATTCTTCTCTCATATGGATTCATTGGTTCTAACTTAAATGGCCTCTTAGCACTTTTCACCTTACTGGCTGTTTTAATAGCAACACCTCTAAGGGTTTCTTCTCTTTTTCTTCTATAGTTCTCTGTATCTAAAATAACTTTTTTATGAGGAAGTTCATGTACCTTATTAACTATTAATGAAACTAAATATTGTATAGAATCTAAAGTTTCTCCTCTATAACCAATTATAACGCCCATCTTATCTCCTGATAAATTGATTACTATAGTATCATTTTCCTCTTTGATATTTATATTAGCTTCTATTTCCATGCATTCAAGCATTTTTGAAATAAACCCACGAGCTTCTTCAATATAATCGTATTTATAAGAAACTCTAATCTTAACTGGCTTAACACCTATAACATTAAATAAACCTTTTGAACCATGATCTAAAACCTCAACATTAACATTATTCTTATCTGTCCTAAATTCAATTAATGCTTTGTTTAAGGCTTCTTCTACAGATTTTCCTTCTACTTCTATTGATTTCATTTGTTAATTCACCACCTCTCATAATTAAAGCAAAATTTTTATAGATAAATTAAATTTATTTCTTTTTTCGTTTTTTACTAGCTGAATTTTTTGGTTCTTCAACTGCCATAACAAATTTATCTGATTCTACTTTCGATTCCTTAGCTTCATTAGCCTCTTTAATTGCAGGTCTATAATTTAAAAAATACGTTTGTATTGTTTGAATTAAATTACCCATAATCCAATATAACACTAATATTGATTTAAACTGCCATGACATAACTCCCATCATTCCAGCCATTGCTAAATTCATAGTTCCCATATTCATTCCATTAGGTTGAGATGGAGTTGCTTTAGTCATTAAATATGATGGAATATATGTAGATAGAGCCGCTAATATTGGAAGTATATGCAATGAATCTGGAGCAAATAAATCTTTAATCCATAAGAATGATGCTCCTTCTATTCCTTGTATTTCCATAAAGACATAATATAACGCCATTAATATTGGTAATGGAAGTAGTGATGGAACACATCCCCCTGCCATACTAACATTATTATCTTTATATAATTTCATTACTTCAGCATTTAATTTTTGTGGATCATCTTTATACTTTTCCTGAATTTTTTTCATCTCTGGTTGAATCTTCTGCATACCTCTTGTAGATTTTGCAGCCTTAATATTAAATGGCAATATTAATATTCTTATAATTAATGTAAAAACAAATATTGCTAAAACATATGATAATCCAACATCTGATACTCCCGTGCCAACAATGAAATTATGCAGAGAATCAAATATACCTTTCATAAAATCAACTATCGATTGAAACATTAAAATATATACCTCCTAGTATTCATCTTACTGGGTCATATCCACCTTTACAAAAAGGGTTACATCTTAATATTCTGTAAACCGCCATAATTGTGCCCTTTAAAGCTCCATACTTATTTATTGCATCTAGAGCATATTGCGAACAAGTTGGCATAAACCTACAGCATGCTGGCCTTCCTGGTGAAATATGTTTTCTGTAAAAGTTAATTAAGTTTATTAGTAATTTCTTCATTATTATATAAGCCTGCCTTTTTAATTAAATTTTTCATAGCAGTTTCTACTTCAAAATAACTTTTATCTTTAATTGGATTTCTTGCTATAAAAATAAAATCATATCCTTTTATTATATAATTATAATTTAATCTAAAGCTTTCACTTATTAATCTTTTGCATCTACTTCTAACAACACTATTTCCTACTTTTTTACTTACGGAAATACCTAGTTTATTATAATAATTAAAACTTACATCTCTATTTTTTTTATTCTTAAATATATACATGACTAAAAGTTCATTTGCAAATGACTTTCCGCGTCTATATATAATTGTAAATTCAAAATTTTTTTTTAATCTATAAATCATAGATGTTTTTATACTCCTTTTTTCCCTGCATTTGCAGAAAAAAGGCCACTTAATGCGGCCCTTATGCTGTTAATTTTTTTCTTCCTTTTTGTCTTCTGTTCTTAAGAATGTTTCTTCCTGATTGAGTGCTCATTCTCTTTCTAAAACCATGTTCTTTTTTTGTTTGTCTTTTTTTAGGTTGGTAAGTCATAAACATTACATATGCACCCCCTTAGATTTATTATTTATAGCAAATACTATACTTTGCGACTTTAAATTTTACTTTACCTATTATATATATATAATAATTTTCTGTCAAGGTAGTAATATATTGTTGATAAATATATTTTATATAATTTTTTTGTGGATAACTTCTTGAATATGAATAATTACTTATGTTATCATATGTATTATGTTGTGAATAACTTTTTACAATACAAGTTTATCCACAAGTGTGGATAAACTTGTGCATAACTTGTTTGTTTGTTATTTATATTATATATAATAAATGACAATTATGCTAGGTTTGGTACATGTTTATAACTCTAAATGTTAATTGTTAGTAATTCTATATACTAAGTTTCTATACACATAATTATTAACATGTTGATATATTTGTATACATAATTGTCAATAATATAGAAATGTTTATAACATGTTGATAAACTGTACATAATATCCTAAAAAATTTTTTTTATTAAAATTTATTGGAGGAATAAGAATGGATGCCGATCTAAAAAACTTGTGGGATAAAACTTTAGATATTATAAAAAGCGAATTAAGTGAGGTTAGCTTTAATACTTGGATTAAAAGTTGCGAACCCCTATCTATTTCTTCAGATACACTTAAGATAAGCGTTCCAAATTCCTTTACTCAAGACATCTTAGACAAGCGATACAAAGTTCTAGTTGCAAACTCAATAAAAGCAGTGTGTTCAAAATTATATACAATTGAATTTATCATAATGTCTGATAATTACGATAAGGAAGACGATAAAGCAAATCCTGCCAATAATAAAACTTCAAAATCAATTATTGTAAATGATGAAATGTCTTCAACTTTAAATCCCAAGTACACATTTAATTCTTTTGTAATAGGTAACAGTAATAGGTTTGCTCATGCAGCATCATTAGCAGTAGCTGAATCTCCTGCAAAAGCTTATAATCCATTATTTATATATGGTGGTGTTGGACTTGGAAAGACTCATCTAATGCATGCTATAGGTCACTATATTTTGGAAGGAAATCCTAATGCAAAAGTTGTTTATGTTTCTTCTGAAAAGTTTACTAATGAATTAATTAATGCTATTAAAGATGATAAAAATGAAGAATTCAGAAATAAATACAGAAATGTTGATATTTTGCTTATAGATGACATTCAATTTATTGCTGGAAAAGAACGTACTCAGGAAGAATTTTTCCATACCTTTAATGCACTACATGATGCTAATAAACAAATTATATTATCATCAGATAGACCACCAAAAGAAATTCCAACATTAGAAGACAGATTGCGATCTAGATTTGAATGGGGATTAATCGCAGATATTCAAGTTCCAGATTTTGAAACTAGGATGGCGATTTTAAAAAAGAAAGCTGATGTTGAAAACTTAAATGTAGCTAATGAAGTAATGGGCTATATTGCTACAAAAATAAAATCAAATATAAGGGAACTTGAAGGAGCATTAATAAGAATAATTGCATATTCTTCACTAACAAATAGAGAAGTTACTGTGGATTTAGCTTCTGAAGCTCTAAAAGATATAATATCTAAAAAACAAGGAAAACATGTAACTATTGATTTAATTCAAGATGTAGTATCTAGTTACTTTAATTTACGTATAGAAGATTTAAAATCACAGAGAAGAACTAGAAATGTTGCATATCCAAGACAAATTGCAATGTATTTAAGCAGAAAATTAACAGATATGTCTTTACCTAAAATAGGAGAAGAATTTGGTGGACGAGATCATACCACAGTAATACACGCATATGAAAAAATATCTGAAAACTTAAAAACAGATGATTCATTACAACACACCGTTAATGATATCACAAAAAAGCTGACTCAAAATTAATCCACATCTGTATATAATAATTCAATCATAACTTGTGGATAATATTTTTGTGGCAATAATATTGTGTAACTTGTGGATAACCAGTTGAATTTGTTACTGATTTATCCACAATATTTTTGAATGCAATTTTGTTGATATAACAAAGCTAGAACTAGTTATCAACAAATTAACAGCCCCTACTACTATTATTACTATAAAAGTATTAATCTATATCTATTTATTATCTTTAAATTTCATGTTAATAAATAAGGAGGATTCAAAATGATTTTTACATGTGAAAAGCAAAAAATATTAGAAGGTATTTCTATCGTGCAAAAGGCTATAACAGGCAAATCAACTATGCCTATACTAGAAGGAATATATATAAAAGCTAAAGGATCAACATTAACACTTATTGCTTCAGATATGGATGTTAGTATTCAAACAGTAGTAGATGCAGCAGTTATAGAAGAAGGTAGCATTGTTATTGATGCTAAAATATTTGGAGAAATAATAAGAAAATTACCAAATTCAAGCATAAAAATTGAGATTATTGAAAATCAATTACTAAAAATTACTTGTGAAAAATCTGTATTTGACGTAGTTTATATGAATTCAAATGAATTTCCAGAATTACCTCAAATAAATGAGCAATTAAAAATATCAGTAAATCAAAATATCTTAAAAAACATGATAAAAGGTACATCTTTTGCTATTGCACAAGAAGAAACTAGACCTATACTTCAAGGAATTTTATTTGAAGTACAGAATAAAACATTAAATTTAGTAGCTCTTGATGGGTATAGATTAGCTATAAAAAGTGAATTTTTAGATAATGATATGGATATAGAAGTTGTTATTCCTGGGAAGACATTGATTGAAGTATCCAAGATATTAGAAGATATTGATGAGATTGTAGATATAACATTTACAAATAATCATATACTCTTTAATTTAGAAAAAACTAAAATAATATCTAGACTATTAGAAGGTAAATTTATTAATTATAATTCTTTATTACCACAAGAACATAAATTATTTGTAAATGTAAATAGGCAAGAATTACAGAATGCAATAGAAAGAGCCTCTTTAATGGCTAAGGATGGCAATACTAATTTAATAAGACTAGATATACAGCAAGATAATCTAATAATAACATCTAATTCTCAATTGGGAAAAGTAAGAGAGGAAATATCAATAAAATTGCAAGGAGAAGGGATTCAAATTGCATTTAATTCAAAATACTTATTGGATGTATTAAAAAACATGGAGCAAAATGAAGTTGTTATGAAAATGACATCAGGAATAAGTCCATGCGTAATTGAAGAAGAAAATAATGAAAATGCTAAATATTTAGTATTACCTGTAAGATTAATGAGATAGGAGGATAAATATTATTATTAATATTTATACAATAAAATGAATAAAGTAAAAATTGATACTGAATATATAAAATTAGATGCCTTTTTAAAATGGGCTGGTATAGCTTCTTCTGGGTCAGAAGCTAAATTTTATATACAAGATGGATTAGTAAAAGTTAATCATGAAATTTGTATTCAACGAGGGAAAAAATTAAAATTTGGAGATGTAATAAACTTTGATGGCTCAGATTTTGAAATTATATGAAATGATTATTAAAAATAATAAATAAACTGTTATTTTATTATATATGATATAATTATTATAGGTGTATTTTTATGTATGTTAAAAACATAAGTTTGTTTAATTATCGAAATTATGAAAATCTAAATATACAATTAATTAAAAATGTTAATGTTTTTGTAGGTGACAATGCTCAAGGAAAAACTAACATTTTGGAAGCAATTTATTATAGTGCATTTGCAAAATCACATAGAACTTCAAAAGATAAGGAACTGATAAATTGGAAGAAGGATAACGCTTATATTAGTTTACTTGTAGGAAAGAATAGATTAGATAAAAAAATAGATATAAACATTTTAAGAGATGGAAAAAAGGCCATTAAAGTAAATAATATTAAAGTAAATAAGATAGGTGAATTATTTGGAACCTTTAACGTTGTAATGTTTTCTCCAGAAGATTTAAAAGTAATAAAGGAATCTCCTACTATTAGAAGAAGAATGCTAGATATGGAGTTATCTCAAATTAATCCAAAATACTATTTTAATTTAGTTCAATATAACAAAGTGTTAAATGAGCGCAATATTATATTAAAAAATAAAATATTTAATCAAGATATTTTAGAAGTATATGATTTGCAATTAATTGAATATGCTGATTATATTGTTTCAAAAAGGTTAGAATATATAGATAAGATAAACTTTTTTGGTGATGAAATCCATAAAGAAATAACATCTAGTAAGGAAAAAATTGAATTTAAATATAATTGTACTGTGAATTTGGGGAACTTTAAGGATAATTATTTACAAAAACTAAAAGCTAATGTTTTAAAAGACAGGGAAAGAGGATTAACTTCAGTAGGTCCTCATAGAGATGACTTTAGTGTATTTATAAATTCCATAGATACCAAAATATTTGGATCTCAAGGTCAACAAAGAACATCAATTTTAACTATGAAGTTTTCATCTTTAAAAATAATAAAACAAATAACTGGAGAATATCCAGTCTTATTATTAGATGATGTTCTATCTGAACTTGATTCAAGTAGAAAGAGATATATACTAAGTTCAATAAATGATATACAGACAGTAATTACATGTACTGGTGTCGAAGATTTAAATGATTATTTAGATGAAAAAGTTAAGATTTTTACAGTATCAAATGGTAAAGTTTTAAATTAAAGGAGGAATATTTAGTGTTTTTACATTTGGGTGAAAATGTTGTAGTTCCTATTAAAGATATAATTGGAATATTCGATCTTCAAAATACAATGTATAGTTCTGATACAATACAATTTTTGAGATTAGCAGAAGAAGATGGTTTTGTAGAACGCATTACTGATGAAACACCAAAATCATTTATTATTGCAGAAGTTGATAATAAGAGTAAGATATACCTTTCACCAATTTCATCAACAACATTAACGAAAAGAACTGATATTGAATATAGTTCTTAATTTTATAATTAATAATAATTTTAATATTTATTAAGTTTAGGAGGAGTCTGATTTGGAACAAAATAATAATAAATATGATGAAAATCAGATACAAGTTCTTGAAGGATTAGAAGCAGTAAGAAAAAGACCAGGTATGTATATTGGAAGTACTAGTCCAAGAGGGCTTCATCATTTAGTTTACGAAATAGTTGATAATAGTATTGACGAAGCATTGGCAGGATTTTGTAAGAAAATAGAAGTCAACATTAACGAAGATAATTCAATTACAGTAAGCGATGATGGTAGAGGAATGCCAGTTGGGATGCACCCTAAAATGGGTAAATCTACAGTTGAAGTTATAATGACAATTTTACATGCTGGTGGTAAATTTGGCGGTGGTGGATATAAGGTTTCTGGAGGACTTCATGGGGTTGGTGCATCTGTAGTTAATGCTCTTTCAGAAGATTGTACAGTTACAGTCAAAAGAGACGGTCATGTATGGCAACAAAAATACAGTAAAGGAAAAGTACTTACTGAGGTTGTAAAAATCGGTAATAGTGATCAAACTGGTACAGAGACTTATTTTAAACCTGATGCTGGAATTTTTGATGAAATTATATTTGATTTTGATGTATTAGCTCAAAGATTAAGGGAGTTAGCTTTTTTAAATAAAGGAATTTATATAGAGCTAATAGATAAAAGATATGATAAAAAAGAAACTTTTCATTATGAAGGTGGAATAAAATCATTTGTTAGCTATTTAAATAGAAACAAAGTACCACTTCATGAAGAACCAATATATATAGAGGGAGTAAAGGATAAAATAGCTGTTGAAATAGCACTTCAATACAATGATGGTTATACTGAAAATATTTTCTCTTTTGCAAACAATATAGATACTGTTGAGGGTGGTACACATTTAGTTGGTTTTAAAACAGCATTAACAAGAATATTTAATGATTATGCTAAAAAGTTTGGGCATATAAAGGAAAATGATAAAAATTTCACTGGTGATGATATAAGAGAAGGTCTTACAGCAGTAATATCAGTTAAAATTGAAGAACCACAATTTGAAGGGCAAACTAAGACAAAGCTAGGAAATAGTGAAGTTAGAGGAATAGTTGATTCGATTGCAGGTGAAAATATAGGGATATTCTTAGAGGAAAATCCTGCTGTTGGAAAGATGATTGTTGATAAAGCACTGATGGCAGCAAGGGCAAGAGATGCAGCTAGAAAGGCAAGAGAATTAACAAGAAAATCTGTATTAGAAAGATCTGCATTACCTGGAAAATTAGCAGATTGTTCTTCAAAGGATCCTCGAGAATGTGAAATTTATATAGTCGAAGGAGATTCTGCCGGTGGATCAGCTAAACAAGGCAGAAATAGAAAATTCCAGGCCATTTTACCACTAAGAGGTAAGATACTAAATGTTGAAAAACAGAGACTTGATAGGATATTGAATGCAGATACTATAAGATCTATGGTTACTGCATTTGGTGCTGGCATAGGAAATGATTTTGATGTAGAAAAAATTAGATATGATAGAATCATAATTATGACAGATGCCGATGTTGATGGGGCTCATATTAGAACATTGTTATTAACATTTTTCTATAGATACATGAAGCAATTAATAGATGGTGGTCATGTATACATAGCTCAACCACCATTATACAGAATTATTAAGAATAAAAAAGAGTATTATGCTTATAGTGATAAAGAATTAGAGCAAGTATTACAAGAAGTAGGTGGAAAAGATAATTCTACTGATATTCAAAGATATAAAGGTCTTGGTGAAATGAATGCAATTCAATTATGGGATACAACAATGGATCCAGAAAAAAGAATTCTATTAAAAGTAAATGTAGAAGATGCTATGGCAGCAGATGAAATTTTTACGATATTAATGGGCGAAAAGGTTGAACCAAGAAAAGATTTTATACAACAAAATGCTAAATATGTTGTAAATTTAGACATTTAGTACTGATATGAGGTGAAGTACATGGATTTTAATGAGGGTAAAGTTGAACTTGTAGATATTAATAAAGAAATGAAACGATGCTATATAGATTACGCTATGAGCGTTATAGTAGGGCGTGCATTGCCAGATGTAAGGGATGGATTGAAACCTGTACATAGAAGAATACTATATTCTTTACAGGGGTTAGGATTAACTCCTGATAAGGGCTATAGAAAATGTGCGAGAATAGTCGGTGAAGTTTTAGGTAAATATCATCCACATGGTGATACTTCTGTTTATGATGCATTAGTAAGAATGGCTCAAGATTTTTCTATGAGATATATGTTAGTAGATGGTCATGGAAATTTTGGATCAGTTGATGGTGATAGTGCTGCTGCTATGAGATATACAGAAGCAAAAATGAATAAGATAGCTGTAGAGATGTTAAGAGATATAAATAAAAATACAGTTGATTTTATGCCAAATTTTGATGGAGAAGAACAAGAACCAGTAGTTTTACCATCGAGATTTCCGAATCTCTTAGTTAATGGTTCATCAGGAATAGCAGTTGGAATGGCAACAAATATTCCACCGCATAATTTAGGGGAAATAATAGATGGAACTATAATGCTTATCGATAATCCAGAAGTTACGATATTAGATCTTATGACTAAAATCAAGGGGCCAGATTTTCCTACTGGAGCAACTATTATGGGCAAAGCAGGGATTAGAGCTGCTTATGAAACTGGAAGAGGTAAAGTAGTTGTTAGAGCTAATGCAGAAATTGAAGAGGAAAATGGAAGACATAAAATAGTTGTAACTGAAATACCATATATTGTAAATAAGGCAAAACTTATAGAAAATATTGCAGATTTAGTAAAGGATAAGAAGATTACTGGAATATCAGATTTAAGAGATGAATCAGATAGAGAAGGTATGAGAATAGTAATAGAACTAAAAAGAGATGCTAATCCTAATGTAGTTCTAAATTTACTATATAAGCATACTAAGCTTCAAGATACATTTGGGATTATAATGTTGGCTTTGGTCAATAATGAACCTAAGGTATTAAATTTAAAGGAAATACTAAGAAACTACATAGATTTCCAAAAAGAAGTTATAACAAGAAGAACAATATTTGAGCTAAACAAAGCAGAAGCCAGAGCTCATATACTTGAAGGATTAAAGATTGCATTAGATAATATAGATGAGGTAATAAGTATAATTAGAAATTCTAATACTAGCGAAATTGCTAGAGATACTTTGATAGAAAGATTTAATCTTTCAGAGAAACAAGCTCAAGCTATATTAGATATGAGGTTAAGAAGACTAACAGGATTAGAAAGAGATAAGATTGAGGATGAATTGAATGAATTAATGAGGCAAATGGAATATTTAAATTCTATTTTAGAAAGTGAAGAAAAATTATTAGGAGTTATTAAAGATGAACTTCTAGAAATAAAAGCTAAGTATTCAGACGAAAGAAGAAGTAAAATAGAAAAAATTATAAATGAAATTGATATAGAAGATTTAATCCAAGAAGAAGATGTTGTTATAACATTAACTAGTTCTGGATATATAAAGAGGATTTCAGCTGATACTTATTCTTCACAAAGAAGAGGTGGAAAAGGGATTCAAGCAATGACAACAAAAGAAGATGATTTTGTTGAACATCTGATGATAACATCAACCCATTCGGATGTTTTATTCTTTACTAATAGGGGAAGAGTATATAAATTAAGAGCTTATGAAATTCCTGATGCTGGAAGACAAGCAAAGGGTACAAATTTAATAAATATTATAGCAATAGAGCCTGATGAAAAAATTCAAACAGTATTAACTGTAGCTGATGGAAAAAAAGAAGGATTTTTATTTATGGGTACTAAACAAGGAATTGTTAAGAAAACTCCAGTAAGTGAATTCAAAAACTTAAGAAAAAATGGATTAATTGCTATAAGCCTAAAAGATGGAGATGAGCTGTTAAAAGTAAAGAACACATATGGAGATGCAAACATAATGATGGTAACTCAAAATGGTTATGCAGTTAAGTTTAACGAAAAAAATGTTAGACATATGGGAAGAACTGCATCTGGAGTTAAAGCTATTAACTTAAAAGAAGATGATGTAGCTGTATGTATGGATATAGCAGTTGATGGAGAAGAATTACTAGTAATAAGTGAAAATGGATATGGAAAAAGAACTCCTATTGAAGAATATAAACTTCAAAACAGAGGCGGCGTAGGATTAATAACTTATAAGATTAGTGAAAAGACTGGAAAACTTGTTGGAGCAACAATATGTAAAGTTGATGATGAATTAATGCTTATAAATTCTAGCGGTGTAGCTATTAGAATAAATGTAGCTGATATTTCAGTTACTAGTAGATCTGCAATGGGAGTAACATTAATGAGAACCAGTGATGATGAAAAAGTTGTTGCAATCGCTAAAATATTAGGTAGTGACGAATCAGAAGAGGATTCTATTAATGAAAGTAATGAAACTTCAGAAGAATAATATTAACTGAATTTTATATGAATAAGATTATTAACGATAAATTCAAATTTATCGTTAGTAATCTTAATTTTTTACAAGTTTAAACAATAAAATTTTAGTAAACAATGTCAAATGATCCTAGCGTATCATAGTTAGAAAAATAAAAGAAAAAGTAAATAAATAGAGAATAACTAATTTAAATTAATTTAATTGCAATATATTATGTAAAAATATATAAATATTATGTTAATATAAAACACGTCGCTAAGAGTGAAAGAACTTGATAAAATTACGACTATAGCATATAGTATTAACATTTTAAATACTATTAAAATGTTGTTGACAAAGCTAAAGTTAAGTGATATACTAGTGAAGTCGCTTGAGGGTGACAAAAACAAACAAAAGATTACAGCGAAAGCTGTAAGAAAGAAAATGGTCTTTGAAAATTGAACAGAATAAGATAAATACATTTAAGTAAACCAG
>NZ_JAKJJY010000035.1:0-36453 GCF_022320955.1 Clostridium sp. YIM B02555
TAGCTCCAGTAACGCCAGTAGCTCCGGTATCACCAGTAGCACCAGTGTCACCAGTAGCTCCGGTAGCACCAGTAACGCCAGTAGCGCCAGTGTCACCAGTAGCGCCAGTGTCACCAGTAGCGCCAGTGGCACCAGTAGCACCTGTGTCACCAGTAGCGCCGGTAGCGCCAGTGTCACCAGTAGCTCCGGTATCACCAGTAGCACCGGTAGCGCCAGTGTCTCCAGTTACGCCAGTAGCACCAGTAACGCCGGTAGCTCCGGTATCACCAGTAGCACCAGTAGCTCCGGTATCACCAGTATTACCAGTGGCACCAGTTACGCCAGTAGCACCGGTAGCGCCAGTGTCACCAGTAGCTCCAGTATCGCCTGTAGTACCAGTAACTCCAGTTGCGCCAGTAGCTCCGGTATCACCAGTAGCACCAGTAACGCCAGTAGCTCCGGTATCACCAGTAACGCCTGTGTCACCAGTAGCTCCAGTAGCGCCAGTATCACCAGTAGAACCAGTAACGCCAGTGGCTCCGGTATCACCAGTGGCACCAGTAACGCCAGTAGCTCCGGTATCACCAGTAGCACCAGTAGCTCCGGTAGCGCCAGTGTCACCAGTAGCGCCAGTGTCACCAGTAGCGCCAGTAGCGCCAGTATCGCCTGTAGTACCAGTAACGCCAGTAGCGCCAGTGTCACCAGTAGCACCAGTAGCACCAGTGTCACCAGTAGCTCCGGTGTCACCAGTAGCACCGGTATCACCAGTAGCACCAGTAACGCCAGTAGCTCCGGTATCACCAGTAGCACCAGTTACGCCAGTAGCACCAGTAGCACCGGTATCGCCTGTAGCACCAGTAACGCCAGTAGCTCCGGTATCACCAGTAGCACCAGTAGCGCCAGTAACGCCAGTAGCTCCTGTATCACCAGTAGCTCCAGTAGCACCTGTGTCTCCAGTAACGCCAGTAGCTCCGGTATCACCAGTAGCACCAGTAGCACCAGTGTCACCAGTAGCACCTGTATCACCAGTAGCACCAGTAGCGCCAGTTACACCAGTAGCTCCGGTATCACCAGTAGCACCTGTGTCACCAGTGTCACCAGTAGCTCCTATTGCTCCAGTATCTCCAGTCGGTCCAGTAACTCCGGTAGCGCCGGTTACGCCAGTAGCTCCAGTAGCACCAGTTACGCCAGTAGCACCAGTAACGCCAGTAGCTCCAGTATCGCCAGTTACGCCGGTAGCTCCGGTATCACCAGTAGAACCAGTAACGCCAGTAGATCCGGTAGCGCCAGTGTCACCAGTGTCACCAGTGTCTCCAGTAACGCCAGTAGCTCCGGTATCACCAGTAGCTCCGGTATCACCAGTAGCGCCAGTAACGCCAGTAGCACCAGTGTCACCAGTAGCTCCGGTATCACCAGTAGCACCAGTAGCACCAGTCGGTCCGGTAGTACCAGTAGCGCCTGTATCTCCAGTAGTGCCACTTGGAATAAATTCTATACTTAAGAATGGCCTTTGTGTTGTAACCTCCCATTCATCGGAAAAATAACCTATTATAGTGTCAATTATATTTTCGATTCCAACTAACGTAATACCATTGTTTGGTATGATGTTATTGACCCATTGAGCTACTATATCGGTTATATCAATGCTAATAAAAGTACCAACATCTGCATCTGTAACAGTTGTAAAATCAGAAGTTGCATTCAATGCAGGTGCATTATTCCAGGTGACAGTGTTCTCAGAAAAATCACTTGCATTTGTAAATACACTAACAGTTTGTGGTGATAACACTGCATCTGGTAGATCTTTTCTATAAACAAATAAATTTAGTGAGGCATTTAATAGAGTGTTTCCTGGGGGAATGACACCAGATAAATCAAACTTTAATAAACTTCTAAACACATCGTTTGGTTGAACAAATCTTCCTGTAAACAAAAAACTTGATAAACCAAAGTTTGTATTAGGATTTAGCTGCGATATATACGCATCATCGGTAGGACTAAGAAGTACAATGGGCATTGTATCATCTCCTTATTTTTTTCTCTTATTGTTTTTTTATGGCAATTATTATAAACTGCACTACTATAATATATGTAAAATAATAAATTTGGACACAACGTAACAAATAGCTGCATTTAAGAACCATATATACCTAATTTGGTGTTTTTTATAAATAATAAATAATTATTTATTATTTATATAAGTTGACATAATAACATTGCAATAATTGTCATAAATACAAATCTGAAATCTTTATCATAACTTATATATTTTTAGAAAAATAAAAACCTAAGTCACATTTTAATGTGATTTAGGTTGATGTGTGTATTAATAATTACTGTTATTCTTGTCTGTAATATCTTTCTGAAACTTAGCAACATATTCGTAGGATATAAAATGCCCTTTCAGATTTTCGCCAACAATACTACAAATTTGGTTTAAGAACTTATCATCTTCCTCCGTTATTTGTGTGTAATAGTGAAATACATATGGATTGATATAACCACACTCCTCAAACATTTTGTGTATATCTGATAAGGTAAAAAACTTATTATAACTTCTATTTAATATTGAATTTTTGTTATATATAAAATCTCCACATAATAAGCCTTTTACCACTGAATAGTGCATTGCATTAGGTATAGTAGCGATTATATATCCTCCAGGTTTTAAAAACTTTTTTATCTCTTTTAGTAATTTCCAGGGGTCTTTACTAAATTGAAGTTTATTTCCAAGAATTATATAGTCAAAAAAATCTACTTTACTTTCTTTAAAATTCATAATATAGTTTTCTTCAAAGTCTTCAGTCATTACTTCTATCATTTTTCCACATATCCTAGCTATATTTTTATTTGTCTCTATACCATACAGTTTTGCATTAGGATACATGTATTTTAATCTAAGTAATGTAGCACTTAGACCACAATCAAACTCAAGAATATTTAATTCTTTATCCCTGGGTTCATTTATACGATCTATAATATGAAATTTTAATAGACTTTGGGAATTAGAGTTAAAGCCCCATTTTTCTTCAAATCTTTGAGCATTTATTCTTAAAACACTATTAAATTTGGCATAATCTTTTTTGAAAGATGTGCTGCCAAAATGGTGTATAAAACTATCATTACAAACCATAAGCTTATATCCGGCTTCAGTAATTCTCATACACAAATCATCATCTTCAAAATTTCCAGGAGTAAATCTTTCATCAAAGATACCAATTTTATTAATAACGTCTCTTTTAATTAACATACAAAATGCCACAAGTCTAGCCTTTTGCTCCCACTTTTCTGGTGTTGAAATATTATTACTATCTGCAAATTCAATTATGTGTTCCACATCATTATAGGGCACATTTATAACTTGATAATTAGAGCAGCTATTGGTTATAGATGAAGTTGCTCCAATTTTATCATCACTATAAAGGCATATTTTAAGATTATCAAGCCATCTTGGTGTAACTTTAGTATCGTTGTTTAAAAATAACAGATCATTATCTTTCTCAGATGCTTCTATTCCAAGATTACATCCCTTTGGAAAACCTACATTTTCATCATTTAAAATAAGTTTAATATCAGTCTGTTCTTTAAGCCATTCTCGAGTGCCATCAGTAGAATTATTATCAACAACAATTATTTCATAAGTTTGAGCAGAGGTGTATTTTCTTATACTA
Organism: Clostridium sp. YIM B02555; assembly: GCF_022320955.1. Taxonomy (NCBI): domain Bacteria; kingdom Bacillati; phylum Bacillota; class Clostridia; order Eubacteriales; family Clostridiaceae; genus Clostridium; species Clostridium sp. YIM B02555. The sequence goes on from NZ_JAKJJY010000035.1 coordinate 3,651, forward strand.
TCAAGGCAGATACGATTATAATTAAGATTGTTATAGGTTAAAATTATTATTGAAGTTTTTTTATTTTCAAGCATTAATTTTCATGTCTCCTCTAACTAATTTAGAAATGTTACTATTCTTCATTTTCTAACAATACTTAGAAAATAAATCAAGTATATTGTTTAATTATATTTTATGAATATTAGCAAAAAAGTGTACCTACGTTGTAACTGTATATAAAAAATCAAGAGGTAGACTGTTCTTGGGGTGGAATAATTATAAGTTTAAAAAAGAATTTATCTTTTCACAAAGTTTTATCCAATCAAAATTATTTCTTGTATTGAGTTGAATACAATTGCAAACTTCTTCAAGAGTTATTTCATCAGAACAAGCTGTAATGAGCTCTTTTGAAAGAGCTTCAAAATCATTTATAGGAAATATACTTCCATATTTTTTGTCAGCAATAATATCCCATGAACCATCAACATCTGAAGATATAATGTAATTTCCATTAAAGGCTGCTTCAGCAAATACTTGAGCAAAAGCTTCCCATCTAGATGTTAAACAAAATATTTTTGATTTTCTGTACTCTTCCATCAGTAACTTTCTATCGTAAATTGGTCCTGTAAAAATAATTTTGCTTTTTAATTCTGGATAGGCTGATAAATAATCATTTATATATTGATTAAAGGCTGGCTCAATGCTGCCTACTAATTTTAAATTCCAACCTTCAATTTTTTCTGCAGCAATTTTGAATGCTTTCATTATAATTTCTGTGGCCTTTTCATAAGTTCCCAATCTTCCTACTGTTAAAATAGTATTCTCTTTTTGGCTATATTCGACAATATCACTATTAAAAAAATCATAAAATCCATTAGGTATATATTCTACTTTCACAGGCCAACTAGCATCAATTATCTTTTTAAGATTCTTTGATTCTACAGAGATCAAAGTGCAACTATTTAATAAATTAATATTTCGTTGATTAAAGCCTATTCTTCCTAGCCAATGTATATTTAGATCCAGTTTTAAATAAATTTTTCCCTTTGGATTAATTGACTTAAATTTTTCTATCATACGTAAATTGAAATCATAGTAACCTATAAGCATCAGGATATCAGTTTTTTGTAATAATGATGTAACAGAATTTTCATTCTCCATAAAATTGAGATTAATGTTTTGAGTCATTATTTCATCATAATGCTCTTCATTTTTATTGCATAAAATTGTAACCTCATAATTCAAATGTTTTTGAAAGATATAAGGTATTAATCCTACATCTTTTGTAAGATGAAAGTTTTGCAATCCAGCCCAATATAAGGTAAAAGATTTTTTCATAATAAACCTCCAGTTTATTAAAATAATATATTTGTTTTTGATTCGCAAAAAGCTTAAGGTCAATAATTTCGAGCTTAAATGATTTTGTATGTTACAATCTATTATCATATTGTAAGAAATTAAAGTATAATTTTTCATTAGCTCAGTACAAAAACCTCACACTTGGTTTTGTGAGGTTTATTGACAACAGTTGAGTGCTTCTTATAGCCAATATACAGGAATTTAATTAGTTTTTACTTGATTATTCTCATGTTTCTATTACCCCAAGTGTTGCGTTGTTGATACTAATTGTACTACCACCATCATCAAAATCATCATCAACACCAGTTACAAATACAGTTGCAACTACAGTATAGCTACAGCAATCATTAAAACAAGAATCGCAGTCACAAACGAAGAAGGAGAATGTTTGTGAAGAGATTAATGTTGCTGAATTAAATGTCCATACAGGTCCGACAGGAACTGGAGTAGACTGACCTCTACAAAGTTTAAATACTTGGAAGTTTATAGTTCCTGCCAATGCAACCGTAGCAATAATATTACTTGTAAATTCTAGCTTTACGGTTGGATTACATAAATAAGAAGTATCTAAAATAAGAGAACTAATGGTAAAATTAGTTCCAAAGGGAATAGTATTAGGGATTGTAATTGCACTAGGGCAACTGCATTTTATAATAGTTGGACCGAAATTTCTTTGGTTCTTGCAATTATCACAATCATCATCATTTCTTGACCGTGAATTCATAAATACAATCCTCCTTTTATAATTAGGTAGATTTTAATTAAGACCTATTATAGGAAAAATTAATGGGTTTAGTTGTTTGTTTAGTTTCGCCACTATAATATATGAATTTTATGAAATGAAAGTGATGATAGCACGAGGAATTTGTTATAAAATATTACAACACAGTAAAAAGTATCATCATATTTTCATAACTGCTAATTTCAGTAGAGTTATGTTGTTTTACAAGAGAAAAACTCAAGGCTAATAGCCTCGAGTTTAAATGATTTTTTATTCTAGAACTTATTATCATATTGTAAGTAATTAAAGAATAATTTTTTATAAATCAAATACAAAAGAACTTCGCACCTGATTTTGTCAGGTTAAGAGACACCCATTTGGTGTCCCACCTAACCAATATCTAAGAATTTAATTGGCTTTTCAATTGATTATTAGCAATTACATGAACCTGATCCACATGTTGCTACTGCTCCAAGTGTTGCGTTGTTGATAGAAAGAGTACCAACAGTAACTGCACTAGTAACAGTTGCAACTACAGTATAAGTACAGCAATCATCAAAACAAGAATCGCTGTCACAAACAAAGAAAGTGAATGTTTCTGATGCAAGTAATGCTACCAATTGGAATGTCCATGCAGGTCCAACAGGAACTGGAGTAGTTTGACCTCTGCAAAGTTTGAATACTTGGAAGTTTATAGTTCCTGTAAAGGCAACCAAAGCAACAAGATTACTTGCAAATTCTAGCTTTATAGTTGGATTACATAAGCAAGAAGTATTTAGAGTAAGAGTAGTAAGGGGAAAAGTAGTTCCTGCGACAGTAGCAACTGGAATTGTAGTTGCGCTAGGGCAACCACATTTTACGATAGTTGGACACAATTTGCATTTTGGCTCTCTTTCTTTTCTACAACTTACGCACTCACACTCATCTTTTCTGCGATGATCATAATCATCATTATAATAACCTTTTGACATTGAATTCATAAACGAACTCCTCCTTTTAATTGGATAAATTTTAATTTAGAATTGCTATATGGGTAATTAACGTCTCTAGTTGTTTGTTCAGTGTTTCTACTATAATATATGAATTTTATCGAAGAACGGTGATGATAATACGTTAGTTTTATTATAAATATAATAACTCAGTGAAAAAAAGTATTACCAAACTTATATAACTACTAATATTAGTAGAGTTACGTTATTCATTTAACTGTAGAAGCTTTAATTATCCTTTCAGTTATAAGAAAGTTGATAATCTTTGCTAATTATGATGTCAATCATTGTCATCACTGTCATCACTGTCTGAGAATAATGGGTCTAAATTTTGATCAGGATAGAACTTAGGAATTGGAGCTTTTTCAAATCTCTCACATGGATCTTCCTCAGGTTCCTCTTCACATGGTTCTCCTGGAACTGGACAATAGTCATAAGCTGGTATTAGGAGCTGCACAATAAGCTCACATTTTACAACAATATAGTAACCCAAAGTGATATCTAAAACATCGCTTCCACTTTCATCTTGTAGTAATTCACCGTCTAGGGCTTCCGCAACCATTTCAAGTTTTATTATATTAGAATCTAAATCGTTGGATTGCTGAACAGGTACAAAACTAGCAGAAATTTGAGCTATAGAATCAGGACAGTAGAACTTCCCAATTACATCTGTTCTATTAATTTCAAACAATTCACTTTGATTGACACCATTAGCATCAATATAATCTGCATAGAACGAAATACTATAAGAAATAACTATTTTTTTGAAACCTGGCTTTCCAATAAGTGGAATTTTATCCACAGAGAGTAGCGTTAAATTAAAGTCCCTACTGCCAATATATCTCTTAGGGTCTATTAGTGGATTGCTTCTTAATTCGGAATCTGTTGTATTTGTATCAGGACCTTCATCGTATACAAGACATCTTTTGATTAAACATTGATCAAAGATTTTAGGTACTTCAATGCAAACTAATTCAGAAGGATCTGGTAAACGTCCTTGTTTATTTACAAGACCGGGACGTGGCGAAAATTTCTTGAAGTTAATCGACATAAATTATCCTCCTCTTCAGAAGTTATAGTAAATGTAAGTATAATTTGATGCTTACAATATACAATATGCCAGAACATTAAAGTGGTGATAATAAAAAGTTAGATTAAAAATTTTTTTTGTAGAGGGCATAATAAGTTTTCACTAAAAATATAATCTTATAAAGGAGGGAGTGAGCATGAGTAGTGTATACCCTTGGATATATGTTGATTATACAAATAATATATGGAAGTTTTTCCGAAATGATAATGAAGAATTACGATATAAAATTATGTACGGAGAAGGAAAATGGACAAAAGAAAGTTTAATTGATAAGGAGGTTCTGGGGTTTTCTGTTTATGTTGAGGAAGATGAGACAATACATATAGTATACAGCAATATTAAAAGAGAGCTAAAGTACTGTACTTTGAAGGATAAGCAATGGGTAGGAAAGATGCTCTATCAAATGGAAAGTAATGAATTTGAAATACAAAATTTAAAAGTTGAAATTATCGGATATGAGATGCATATCTTTTATTTACTAGTAAGTAATGATGGTAGCGACCATGGAGTGTTAATGCATTGTATATGGAACGGAAAAGAAATAAGAGTTAATGCATTACAAGATATTATTTTGACACCTAATTTAAAAGAACACTATTCCGTAAATGTAGATGAAAAGAAAAATATTGATGTATTTTTTATTACAGATGAAGGTGATGAGAAATCTTTAAACTATTGCAATTTTCAAAATCATAGATGGTCATCTGTAAAAAGGCTTTATGGTATTCAAGGAGAGGATATCGGCTTTCAAGTGTTAAGGAATCAAAAATATATTCATATATTAAATAAGTCTAGAGAAGATTCTATATATTTATTGGATCATGTTTGTATAGATACGAGTGGAAATATACAGGAGTTCAAAGTTCATGAAAGTAGCAAGGAATTGATGGAACCTATATTATTTATTGAAAGTAATAACTTGTATTCTTGTTGGCTGGAAGAAGACGAGATTTTTTATTCGGTTTTTGATTCTGAAAAGTGGGGAAGTAAATTATACTTTGATAGGGGGAATAAAGTTGCAATGATTCGGTATAATTGTTTTATTTGTTGCGATGGAGAGAGTTCCCTTAAAGAAGTTGGAGTTTATGGAACTAATGAACTAGATTTGTGTTTGTTAGTTCCAAGTCAGTTTGTAGTAAATATGAAGGATTCATTCAAATATGAGGTAAATCAAGCTAACGCAGCTACACTACATGAAGAAGAATCGCTTCAAAGCTTAAAACTTGAGTTATCTCGGGTAAAATCAGAAAAGAAAAACTTAGAGGAGAAAATTGTTTCTTTAAATATGCAATTACAAAAGAAACAAAAATTTATGGAAGAATATGAAGATCGAATTGCTAGAATATTAGAACAAAAACGAAAAGCAGATGAGAATTATAACGTATTTTTAGAATTGCAGCAGAATATTCAAAAAGAGCTAGAGGATGCAAATCAACAGTTGGAAAATGAAAGAAAGATTAAAATAAGTATTGAAAATAAACTGAAAGAATGTAAAGAGGAAAATATAATAATTAGGCAACAAGTTAAGATGATAAGTGAAGAAAAGAACAAATTGTGTGAAGAACTTGAATTTGAGAAGAATCAATCCATTATGGAACGATTATTAAGAAAGAGGCCAAGTGGAATATAAAGTAACTACTAAAGTTTCAGTGCATATAATAAAGTAGGAAGCCTTTATAAGTTATATTAGGAGAACACAAAATAGAGGTGATTAGATTAATATGAGGACAGAAGACTATGATTATACAATGACCTTTACTTCTCATAATAGGGCACTATATATATATGAACGGTTAGTTCGGAAAAATATTCAAGCAAAACTAGTTAGTGCTCCTAATAAAATTAATATTAGCTGTACTCAGGCAGTAAAGTTCAAAGAAATGGATATTGAAGTTGTTCAAAAGGAATTGCAAAAGAACAATATTTATCCTACTGCGATGTATAAGATTATAAAAGAAGGAAAAAATGAAACTTATGAATTAGTTCAATAAGATCTGGTTAACCAGGTCTTTTTATGTTTTTATTGCATAATAAGCAAGTACACAGCATAAATTTTAGTATAAGTAAAAGTGGGGGGATGGCTAATCTATGGGTGATAAAAGAGAGGAGATGATTTACTATGTATCAAACTTAGGCACAGGCAGGGTGTCTATTATTGACGGAGATAGTAATCGTATTATAAAGGAAATTGAAATTGGTCCAAGGCCTCAAAACATCATCGTAGATGAAAATAATAATGTGTATATAGCTAGTGATAGAAATAGTAAAGTCACACTTATTAATGATTTATATGATTCTAATAAAACATGGAATATGCCTAATAACGGAAATATACAAATAGATTCTAATTCTCAGAAGATTTATGTCTGTGACACAGAAGAAGTATGCATTTATAGTTTAAGAACTGGTGAAAAGATAGGTTGCATAACAGGCTTTATTGCTGCCGATGGCTTAGAACTAGATAAGAATAAGAAAAGATTATTTGTATTGGATATTTTACAGAATGAAATAAAAGTTTATGATACATCAGATTTTCATTTAATCAAGTTATGCAAAAATGTGGGTATTTCTCCTAACTACATTCTCATAGGAGAAAATGAAAGGTATATTTATATTGCTAATAAAGGGGTTAATAAAGGGCAACATACAGGTAATATCTCTATATTAGATTTTGAAAGCGAAAATATTTCATATATAAATTTTCAAAAGGGATCTGTTATTACAGCTTTGGAGCAGAGTGGAATTTTTTTATATGCAGCAAATAGTGGATTAAATAGAATTGAGGTTATAGATGTACTAAAAAGAGAACATATAGCAATGATAAAAACTACCCTACCAGAATTGCAAAGACTTAGATTATCTCCTGACAAAAAAACGCTGCTTGCAACTAGTCGAAGCACTGATGGGAAAGGGGCAATTGATAGAATTGATACTTATAGTAATACTATTTTAGATACTTTTACTTTTGAGCAAAATAATAGTATGCCATATGATATTGGAATAGTAATTCAGCGTAAACTTCAAGTGCAGGAAGAATCTTTAATTTTGACGGATTCAGAAGTTAAATTGAAACAAGAAAATGGAACTACAATACTTGCCAAAAAGGTGTTATCTACCTATCAAGAAAAAATGATTTTCCAAGAGATATCAATTAAAGTATCAGAAAAAGAGGAAGAGATTATAAATATAGAAGAAATTATATTCCAAAAATGTGAAATTATAAGTGAAACAAAAAATAGAAAAATTATAGATGGTCGAAAAGAGCATTCAATATTACAATATAAATTTTACATTCCTTATTACATAGGGTACAAAGATGAACAGGAACAAAAGTATGTTATTGAAGGAAGGCTTGAGGGAACCCAGAAAGCCACATTATATATACCAGCTTATGCAGAACAACAGGGAATGGAATTTGTGATCAATTCTTTTACTAAATTAACAAGTACTCCAGTGATTATAGACAAAAACCTGAAGTTTGACGTTAGCGTTTTAATTTCAACAAGAGTGCTTGTAGATGCAATAGTATTTATTCCACTTTGTAAGAATTGTGATGGTTGGCGGAGAAGAGGAGGGAGAAGAGATGGAAAATAATGATTAACTCCTAGAAATTTTCATATCATTGAAGAGAGGTGGGGAAAGGAAGAAATAATACATACATCACTCTTACCTTGCATAGATTTTACTTTTTGTGTTGAAGAAAATAGAAGGTATTATCTGTTCATCTTACAAAAGTAAAAATACTTAAAAGAGAAAAAGAAGAATTGCAAGCAAAACTTAAATATGATTTATTAAGTCACTTTTTAATAGATGAACTAATATTATATAAGTGTTAAATATAGAATGAAGGGTATTACTATTACGGATAAAAGAAGGGATAAAATGAAAGGGATAATACTAGCTGGCGGGTCTGGAACAAGATTATATCCAGTAACTAAAGCTATTTCAAAGCAAATGGTACCAATATATGATAAACCAATGATTTATTATCCAATGTCAGTTTTAATGCTTGCTGGAATAAGAGATATATTAATTATTTCAACACCAAGAGATATAGTTGATTATGAAGAATTATTTAACGATGGACATACATTAGGAATAAATATTAGTTATGAAGTTCAAGAAAAACCTAATGGTCTTGCAGAAGCGTTTATAATTGGAGAAGAATTTATTGGTGAAAGCAATGTTGCAATGGTACTTGGAGATAATATTTTCTATGGTCAAAGCTTTTCAGACCACTTAAAAGAAGCTTCAGCTATAAAAAAGGGAGCATGTATTTTTGGCTATTATGTTCAAAATCCAAAATCATTTGGGGTAGTTGAATTTGATCAAAATGGAAAAGTCATCTCATTAGAAGAAAAACCACAAATACCTAAATCTAAATATGTAGTGCCAGGACTTTACTTTTATGATAATTCAGTTGTAGGAAAAGCTAAGAAATTAAAACCTTCATTAAGAGGTGAGTTAGAGATAACTGATTTAAATAAAATCTATATGGAAGAAGGAACTTTAAAAGTTCAATTGTTAGGAAGAGGAATGGCATGGCTTGATACAGGAACTCACAATTCTATGCTTCAAGCTTCTAATTTTGTTGAAGCAGTTCAAAATACACAAGGAACGTATATTGCGTGTATTGAAGAAATTGCTTATAGAAAGGGATGGATAACGTCCGAGCAAGTTATTGATTTAGCAAAACCATTAATGAAAAACGGGTATGGAGAGTATCTAATGAATATAATTGAGGAAGTTGAAAGTAAAAAATTAAAATAGAATAATTGGAGCATGATTTTAATTTCAACTGATAAGGAGCTACCTGTATAATCGATTAAGAAAAAGGGATTGCTCCCTTTCCCTCACCTAAGAACCGTACATGAGAGTTTCTAACCCATACGGCTCAAGCATTTCTTCATCCTTTGGGCGGCAACAAGTTTGTTTTTCTAACTGCTCACTTGACAGGGAGCGGTTCATTTAGTGCGACAGCCTCTTTTTGTGTATAAAATTACCAATTAAACTCTTTCAGCAATTTCTTTTATAAGCTTGGCTGTATTATTAAGTTCAGCTATACTGCTATTAATTTCTTCTATATTAGCAGCTTGCATTTCAAAAAGTTGATTATTTTCATAAACTTTACCTGTGATACTTTCAACTGAAAGTCTTAGGTTATTTAGAACTGTAGTAATTTCATTTATTGATTGACTGGTAGAGCTCGATAAGTTTCTTATTTCATTAGAAACTACACTGAAGCCTTTTCCCATTTCTCCAGCTCTTGCTGATTCAATGGCAGCATTTAGTCCTAATAGGTTTGTTTGCTTTGATATATTTCTAACAAAGTCTATAATTTCATTTGTCTTTTTCATATCTTCATTAGTTTTATTTATTTCATTTAATATATCATTACTAGATTTAGCTACGTCTTGTATTCCAGATGCGACATTTTCAACAACATTTGAGATTTCATTAAAGGAGCTTACAAAAGCTTCTGCGTGGGCATCAATATCGTTACCCCAGTCTCTTTTACCTATAGCTATACTTCCAATTATTTTTCCATCTCTATTTTTTATAGGAGCTGCCACAGCTTTTAATGGAACACCGAAGTATTCTTTTGATATATTGCTAACTACTGTTCTGTTTTCTTGCATACATTTATAAGCAGGGATATCAGTAGGTAATGAGTGACCTTCTCCATAACTATTACCAACACTTGTATCATGTCTTACTACTTTAAGTATCTTTTCTCTATCAGAAACTAGCATGCTTATATCATCACCGAATAAAGAACTAATAAAGGGTAATAAATAACTTAGGTTAAGAAGTATGTCTTCGTCTTCAAAAATTTTCATGTTTTAAACTCCTTTTAATTAATATATTTTAAAATTAAATGCCATATCTGACAATATCAGTTTAAGTGTTGTGAGATGTTATGTCAATAAAAACACGTTCTTATATATAATGGATTCTCAAGCAAAAGATGTTTTATATATTGACTGATAAAATTGAAAATCATAAATTAATATATTTTTTTCTAAAGAACAAAGACATAACGTTGAAAAATAAAAGTAGTGATATTTTCTATATGAATAGAATATTAAGTGGTATTTTATGTAATTTTGATGTAAAATAGAAAATGGGTAAAAATGTATCATATATTATTTTTTAGGATATTATAGGAGGGGTTATTGGGATGGATGAAATTGGTTACAATATGTTTAAAAATAGATCATATATATTAACTCGTAATGAAAAAGTTATAGATGTAGGTGATGCTTTTTTAGAATTGACTGGTTATACTCAACAGGATTTTTTATATAAAAATATGTCTGAAGTATGTAAAGAACAATTGAGGTTAACTATTGATATATGTGATGCAGATATTAACGCTAGAGATAAAGAAGGTTTCATTTTTACCAAGACCTTTGAAGCAAGAGAGATTTATATGTTTATAGAAGAAATAAAGAATATAAATGAGAAAATTTATTACTTTGTGGAAAAGCCTGATTCAAGGCTTGAATATAAGTTTCAATATGTTGAGCAGATTTCTTTAGATAATAGCTGCGGTATTTGTATATATTCAGAAGATCTAATTTTATTGAAAGCTAACCAAGCTTTTTTGAATTATTTAGAAGAGCCTTATAATATTAAAGAAAATAGCATTGGGTTAAATATAAATAGGTTTATTAAAGGTTTTGAAGGCAGTTATCATGAAGAAAAAATGCGAGAGATTATTAAAAAAAGAGAAGTTTATCGTATTTCACAATATGAACATAAAAAATCAGAAACTTGTAAATTTTATTGGGAATCGTCAATTATACCTATTTTAGAAAATGGAAGGGTAAAATATTTAATTCAAAATATTACAGATATTACAGAAAGAATTTTAAACAGAAAACGTATTGAAGAGCAAAATAGATTAATAAAAGAACAAAAAGAACAAGTGGAAGCTATAATTGAAAATATGTCTGATGCTGTAATAATATTCGACAAGGTTGGAAAATACACTAATTTCAACAAAACTGCAAGGGAAGATTATCTTCCTATCTTAAGCAATCTTAGTTGTGCTGGAGATAAAATTGGAAAAGCTGAATGTTATGATATGGATTGGAATTTAATACCGGAAGAGGATATGCCATCTCGAAGAGTGATTAGAGGAGAAAAATTATTAGGTTATAGAATCTATATAAAATATGAGAAGACTACTATGTATATTGAGGTAAATGGTGTTCCAATCTATGATAAAGAGGGTAGTTTTACAGCTGGAGTGCTTTGTTGCCAGAATGTTACTGAAAAAGTGAAAATAAAAAATAAATTAAGGGAAAGAGAAGAGAAATACAAGAGTTTATTTAATAAGATGAATCTAGGGCATTCCTATTATAAAATAATCACAGATGAATCTGGAAAGCCTATTGATTATATAATTACAGAAATTAACCCAGCATATGAAAAAATTACAGGAAATAATAGTGCTAAACTTATTGGAAAAAAAGCTACTGAAGCATTCCCAAACATTAAAAAATCAAGTGTTGATTGGATTGCATTATTTGGTAAGGTAGCGTTGACAGGTGAACCAATATCTATGGAAGTTTATTCAGATATAATGGATAGGTGGTATAATGTCAACTATTACTGCCCTAAAAAGGGATATACAGCAGCTATATTTTCAGATATAACTTTGATAAAGGAAAGTGAAAAGGATTTAGAAAGAATCCAAAAAAGATTGATCGAAGCTCATGAGTTAGCACATTTGGGAGATTGGGAATTTGATGTATTAAAAAATAAGATTTACTGGTCAGATGAAATATACCGTATATATGGATTTAAACCACAAGCATTTGTTCCTACCAAGAAAACTTTAAGTAAATATACTCATCCAGAGGACTTGGAATATGTTAAACAAGCAGAATCAGATTTATTAGCTGGAACTTTAGATAGCATGGAATATAGATATGTTGGCGTTAATAACAAAACTGGGTGGATTAGTTTAAAAGCTAAGAAATATTTTGATAATAAGGATAATTTGATTTATTTAAGAGGGACAATACAAGACATCACAGAGAGAAAGCTTTTAGAGGAAGAGATAACAAAAGCCAAGGAGGAGGCAGAAGCAGCCAATAAGTTGAAAAGTGAATATATAGCTAACATGTCTCATGAACTTAGAACTCCAATAAATGTGATGCTAGGAGCAATACAGTTGTTTGAATTATATGTAAATGGAGATATGCTTTCCAACAAAGGAAATATGGTTAAGCATTTGGCATCAATGAAACAAAATTGTTTAAGGATTTTAAGATTGGTAAATAATTTGATAGATACAACTAAAATTGATGCGGGCTTCATGCAAATTGAATTGAAAAATCACAATATAGTTAGTGTTATTGAAGAGATAACACTATCAACTACAGATTTTGTTAAACTTAAAAATATTGAGCTTGTATTTGACTGTGACTCTGAAGAAATAATAATAGCTTGTGATGTTGATATGATTGAAAGAATAATACTTAACCTTCTTTCAAATGCAGTTAAATTTACAAAAATTAATGGATATATTCATGTAAATGTAACTAGAAATGAGGATAAAGTTATTATATCCATTAAAGACAATGGAATTGGCATACCTCAAGATAAGCTTAATACGATATTTGAACGTTACAAACAAGTTAATAAATCATTTACAAGAGAACAAGAAGGTAGTGGTATAGGATTATCTTTATCAAAATCTCTAATAGAAATGCATGGAGGTAATATTTCTGCAAAAAGTATATTAGGAGAAGGTAGTGAATTTATAATAGAATTGCCAGAGAAAAAGATTGCCTTTGAATATCGCAAAGAGAACTATGTGGAAAATAACCATAATTTTATTGAAAAAATGAACGTTGAATTTTCAGATATATATAAATAGTATGTTCCCTTACATAGCAAGAAATATGAATTGTTGTGTGAGGGAACATAATTTTTTTGTCTATATTATTCATAATATGGAAAATGTAGAGAATGAAAGTTAAGTTATATAAAAATATGTTGAAAATATACTTTGGAAATGATACAATAAACATACAGATAATTGTCGAATTTGGTAAAATAAATGCATTTTTAAGAAGAAATGCTTAAAAGTTTATAAAGAAAATATATTTTGGAGGTATGCATATGTTGAAATTAAGTAATATAAAAATAAAAAGTAAATTACAATTATTAAGTTTAGTATTATTAATGTTTACAATATTGGTTGGTGCTTTCGGTTACATTCAATTAAAGATAAGTAATGACAAAATGGAATCAATGTACAATAATAAATTAAATGCAATTGACTGGTTAAATGATAACAGAAATCAAGCTAGAGCAATTGAAGCTGATATCTATTACATAATATTATATCCAGATAATAAAGATAAGCAAAATGAAAAAATGAAAGACATTGAGCAAAGAAAACAAAACTTTGATGGCAATTTTCAAAACTATAAAAAATTAGAGCTAGATAAGTATGAAAAAGATTTAATTCCAACACTAGAGGATAATTTATCAAAATATAGAGACGGAAGAGATGAAGTGTTAAAACTAGCTTTAGCTGGAAAACCAAAGGAAGCCTTAGAGAAGTTTGAAAGTATTAAAGATGTGGCTAATAGTTTTCAAACAAATTTAAAAGATTTAGCTATATATAATCAAAAATCAGCTAATGAAGTTTATAATTCAAACAATAAGAATTATAAAGAAACAACAATAATGTTTGCTGTAATTATAGCTGTTTCTATAATAGTAGGTTATTTAATGTCTATGGTCATCACAAGAAATATAGTTAAACCATTAGATATTGCAGTTAATTATTTAGGCATACTATCAAGTGGAGATTTTACAAGTGAAATGCCTGCAGAAGTTAAGAAGAGAAAAGATGAGATAGGAACAATGGCAAAAGCTTTAGATAATATATATGTAAGCTTAAGAACATTAATTAAAAATATTATAGAGGAATCAGATAATATAGAAGAGGTTGTTAACACAGTGAATAATGAGGTGAAAGTTCTCAATGGGAATATTGAGGATGTTTCAGCAACTACACAGGAACTTTCAGCAACTATTGAGGAAACTTCAGCTTCAGCAGAAGAAACCTCAGCAACTTCTCAAGAAATAGGGAAGGCAGTACAATCTATAGCAGAAAAATCACAAGAAGGAGCAATTCAAGCAGGAGAAATAAATAAAAGAGCGCAAGAAACTAAAGAAAATATTGAAAAATCTCAAAAACTTGCTCTTAGTACATTTTTAAATACAAAAGATGGACTAGAGAAAGCTTTAGAAAATTCAAAAGTTGTTGAACAGATTAACGTGTTATCTGATTCTATTATGAAGATAACAGAGCAGACAAACTTATTAGCATTAAATGCAGCAATAGAAGCGGCAAGAGCTGGAGAGGCAGGAAAAGGTTTTTCAGTAGTGGCAGATGAGATCAGAAAACTTGCTGAACAGTCAAAGGATGCAGTATCGAAAATACATAATGTAACAAATAAGGTTGTAGAATCGGTTAATAGTCTTTCACTTAATTCAAATAATCTTTTAGACTTTATGTCAAAGGATGTTCAGAATGATTATAGTAATATGCTTGAAGTAGCAGGAAAGTATAGTGAAGATGCAAAATTTGTAGATGACCTTGTAATGGACTTCAGCTCAACCTCAGAGGAACTTTTAGCATCAATTAGTGATATTTTAAAAACTATAGAGGGAGTAGCAGATGCTTCTAGTGATGGAGCAAGCGGAACTGTAGATATAGCAAATAAGGTAATAGAAATCAGTAATAAATCTAATGCAGTCTTAGAACAGGTTGCACATACAAAAGAAAGTTCAGATAAATTAAAAATTGAAATGTCCAAGTTTAAAATTTAGAGCATGTATTTTAAATACCACATAAATAAGACAGAATGTTGTCATATTTATGTGGTATTCTTATTATGAGGGGTGATAGTATGCAAATAAATCGTTTGTTTAAAATAGTGTATATTTTACTTGATAAAGATAAGGTTTCTGCTAAGGAATTGGCAGAGCATTTTGAAGTATCTGCAAGGACTATATATCGTGACATAGAAATTCTTTCTGCCAGTGGGATTCCTGTATATATGAGTAAAGGAAGAAATGGCGGAATTAGCTTGCTTCCTAATTTTATATTAAACAAAACAGTTTTGACAGATGAAGAAAAGAATAATATTTTATCTGCTTTATACAGCATTAACACCTTCGATGAAACCATAGTTGAAGGCACATTATCAAAGTTAGGCTTGTTTTTTGGAAAGAACAATACCAGTTTCTTTGAGATTGATTATAGTGATTGGGGAAACTTGATAAAAGAGCAGTTTGAAAAATCTAAGGAAGCAATTTTAGCGCGTAAATTGTTGTCTTTTGATTATATATCGGCACAAAATAAATCCAGTAGAAGGATGGTTGAACCTTATGTACTTTGGTTTAAAGATAAAACTTGGTATTTAAAAGCTTTTTGTCTTGATAAAAATGAACTTCGTAGTTTTCGTTTTAGTAGAATGAGAAATGTAGTGGTTACAGATAAAATATTTGTTCCACGGGATGTAGCTTTAAAGGTAGAGAAAGAAGACCTGAAATATAATTATCCAACAAGTAAAATTGTTATGCGTATTGAAGCTGATAAGGAATATAGAGTGTTAGACGAGTTTCATGAAAATAATGTTATTCGAAATACTGATGGCAGTTTCACGGTAACCATGAATTTTGTTGAAGATGAGTGGGTATATGGATACATACTTTCCTATGGCAGTTCTGCTACTGTTTTAGAGCCTGAACGAGTGAAGGATATAATAAAAACACGATTAGAAGAAAACTTGAAAAATTATTTATAATATGACACAGCGTTATCATATTATTAGAATTATAATTGGATTAAATAAAGTATAAGGGGATGTTTATATGAGTAGAGCAGCTACTAAAACTGACTTAATAAGTGGAGCAAATAGCAATTTCGAAAAGTTGACTATACTTGTTAATTCAATGACGGAAAAAGAATTGAGAACACCATTTGACTTTTCAAGAGATGATAAGAAGAAAGAAGCACATTGGAGTAGAGACAAAAATCTTAGAGATGTGCTTATTCATTTATATGAATGGCATCAGCTTCTTTTAAATTGGGTTTCAGCTAATATGAGTGGCAATGAAAGATCATTTTTACCAGTGCCATATAATTGGAAAACCTATGGAGCTATGAATGTAGGCTTTGCTGAAAAGCATCAAAATACATCCTTAGATAAGGCTAAAGAAAGCTTGGTCAAGTCTCACCAAACAGTTATGAAATTGGCAGATAATTTTTCAAATGAAGAACTGTTTTCAAAGGGTACATATAAATGGGTTGGTGGAAGTACCTTGGGTTCGTATTTTGTAAGTAACACTGCAAGTCATTATGATTGGGCAATGAAAAAAATCAAAGCACATATTAAGAATTGCAAGGGAATGTAGTTGAATACAATATTAGATTTTAGGATAAAGAATGGGTAAACATATTATAAGTAATAAGGAATTCTATTAAAATTATTGATATTACTAGGTTTTGCGAAGAAGTATAGATAAAAAGCGTTAATTGAAATAATCAAAAAAATTGTTATATTTCAATTAATGCTTTTATTTTGAGCAATTAATATAAGAGAGAATATTAATTGCTGTTACTATTGAAATCTTTAAGTAGTTCAATAAAATTTTCAAGCTTGGAATCGTTCCAATTTTCAATTCGTTCATAAAAAGCAATTTCTTTCTCTTTTAAAGCATCTATTGTTCTTTGTCGTCCAAGTTCAGTTAGGGATAGAAGTACACCACGTCGATCACTTGGAGACTGTTCGCTTTTTACATAGCCAAGATTCTTTAGCTGATTTAAAAGGCGACTAACTGAACTTCGATCCATAGCCGTTGATTCTGATAGAACTGTTGCATTTGCTGGGCCAAAGGAGAAAAGCCAACGAACAATAAGAAAAGCTGCAGGTTGTAATGTAGAATCGAAACTTGCTGCAGTTCTTACATTAAGTGCATGGGATGCGCTGATTATTACATTTAGCTGCTCACCTAACTTCTGCTCTAATTGAACCCTATTAGTATTTTTGTTTTGTGAATTTTCATTCATAGCTTACCTCGATTAAATTAATTTAGTGAAAATAGTTGACATATATCAAACAATTAAATATACTTGATATATGTCAAGTATATTTAATTATCTGAAGTGTGTCAAGGGATTAAAGTATATTGTGCAAATATATAATAATGTTCTACATTATAAAGATATCCAAAGCGAGAATTAGACTTATGCAACAATTACCGAAATAAGATACATTTATCTTCCACAGGACTAGTGAAATTTTCGCTGGAAGGTTCTAAATGGCGGCTTGTCGTAATTTCAGCGTGTTCCAGATGTAAAATCCCCAAGGAGAAAGTTCATGTTTCCAAATATAAAAGCTCCAGGGAGAAAGTTCGTGTTTCCAAATATAAAATTTGGACACTTACTTTTTGGACATTCACTTTTAGACAAGCTTAAAATGAAACAAGCCCCAATTAAGAACCATCATCAGCTCAATTTCATATGCCTGCTTCCAGAAAAAATGTATCTGATTTCTAGTGTAGTATTACGATTATAATTTATCAATAATGCATATATATTACATTTATAAGTTGAATTATTAATTTGGATATCTATACTGAATTAAAGGAGGATGGCTATGGATAAATCAAAAACGGTTGCAATTACTGGTGCTACAAGTGGACTTGGGCAATTAGCTGCAATTGAATTAGTGAAGCAACACACACATCTTATATTAACAGCTAGAAACAAAGAACGAGCTGAAGCAACCCAAAAAATGCTGGAAAATATTAATCCTAAAGCTAAGATTGACTTTTTCTTTGGAGATTTATCATTAATGAAAGACGTAAAAAGGGTTGGGGAGGAGATTAAAGCTGCTTACCCTAGAATTGATATATTAGTAAATAATGCTGGACTGCATGCCTTTGAACAGAGATTAACTTCTGAGGGGGTTGCAGAAATGATAGCAGTTAACTATTTAGCACCTTGGTTATTAACTAATACATTGCTGCAAACCCTAATTGGGTCAGAAAATGCACGGATTGTAAATGTTGCTTCTGAAGCATCACGTAACCATGGTGAACTCAAGTTGCCAGAAGACTTGACAGATGTATCTGATTTTACAGCTAAAGAGTCCTCTATTGTCTATGGAAAAACCAAACTATTAAATATTATGTTCAATGCGGAATTGGCACGGCGGCTTTCAGGAACTGGAGTTATAGTTAATGCAATTAATCCAGGTTTTAATGTTACTGGTCTTGGGCGAGAGCTTTGGTTTGCTCCTCTACTTGAACGTATATTGAAGTTTTTGCATATTGGGGATCCACGTAAAGGAGCAGATATTATAATTCGTTTAGCAACAGATTCCAAATATGATGGTGTAACAGGTGGATATTTTAATGTTGTAACAGGAGAGCCTATAATTCCTATATATCCAGGTGAAGATAAGATAATGCAAAACAAGTTATGGAGTGATACTGAGGTATTATTGAGACAAAAAGGTTTTATAGATTAAATAGATAAATATAATAAAGAAATCATTGGATTTTTAAAATCGCGATAAAGCAAATAAGTATTTTTAATATAAAGAATTTACTATGAAATAATAACTTCACCTTTTCCAATAATAACAATTCTATAGCTAGGTTCAAGAGGAATCAAGCTATAGTTTTCTGATTTGGGTGGTAAATGAATAGACTGTATTTGACGCTGATCTTCATCAAATAATGCCATATAAACACTATTATCAGGTGATATATTTTGAATAGTATAACGATTTTTGGGTGTAATATTGAGGTTAGATAATTGATACACACCTTCTTTAAAGGTTGTTGCTGCAAATGTAGGAATTAATACGAAGGAACTAAGTAGTACACATACTAAAATTAATTCCACTTTTAAAAATTTTTTCATAAAAACCACCTTTCAAATTTGTTATATTGATATTACTGTCTAATCAATGAATACATCTCCATTACCAACTATTGCAATTCTGTAGTCAGGTTTTAGTGGTAATAAATTATATTTTCCAGATTGAGGACCTAATCGTATAGATTGAAGTTGAAGCTGATTTTCATCAAAAAGAAGTATATAAACACTATCTTTCGGAGATACATTTTGAACACTGTAGGTATTTTCTGTGGAAAAATTAAAATCAGCTGCCTTATAAATACCTTCTTTAAAAATGTTAACAGCAAAGGCTAAGTGTGTCACATTAAATGATAAAAATATCGTAATTAAGAATATTAATAAAAATTTTTTCATAGTATAACCACCTTAAGATCTTAATATAAACTTATTATGTGGAACTTTAATTTAAATATTCAAATTTTAAATTGATGATTTAATGAAAAAAATCTGTCAAAATTATTTTATGATTTTGATAGGTTTTTCTTTTTTTGCACGAATTAATATATGTAAGTATAAACTTATTAAATGCAAGCTTGCTTTGTGGGAAGAGGTAAAAAATGAAGGTGAATGAATATAACTACATTAAAGAATTAAGGAATAGGAATGAAAAAGCCTTAGATTATGTTATTGACAATTATGGCTGGATTATAAAATCTATTGTAGGAAAACATCTATATGGTATTCATAGTGTCCAAGAAGAATGTATAAATGATATTCTCTTAGGGATTTGGAACAACATAAATAGTTTTGATGAAAGTAAAAGTGATTTTAAAAATTGGGTTGCAAGTATATGTAAATTTAAATGCATTGACTATAAACGAAAATATTTAAAAGATCTGCAACATGAGAACATAGAGGATTTAAATATCAGTGAGGATGGTATTGAAAGGAAAGCATTAGAAAATGAATTAAGTAATGAAATAGAAGAGCTACTTGATTGTTTAAAGGAAAAGGATAGAGATTTACTATACAAGCTATATGTTGAAGAAATGGACATTAATGAAATAAGTACAGAATATGGAATGAAAAAAGAAGTCATATACAATAGATTATCTAGGGCAAAAAAGAAAATAAAAGATATATTTAATACTAATAGAAGAGGTGCTAAGTATGAATAATGATATATATAGTTTGCTTAATGATGCAAAAATAAATTTAGAGGAATATAGAAAAGATGATTTTAATGATATTGAAAAGAAATTACTTAAAAAGAATATTAGAAAAGCTATTAAGAGCAATAGTAAACAAAGTAATAGAAGAAAAGTAATAGCAGCAGCTGCAATAGTGGTATTAATAACAGGCATGTCTTTTGGGAATACAAGAGCGTATGCTTTATCAAAAATAAATTTAGTCAGTGAAAGTATTTCGAGTGCCTTGGGAATAGAAAAGAACTTAGAAGATTACAGTACCATAGTTAATAAAGTTATTACGGATAATGGAGTTTCAGTTAAATTAAATGAAGTAATATTAGATGGTAATGAATTACTTGTATCTACTAATATAAGTTCAGACAGGATTTTAAAAGAGGACGACTTTTGGAGTGGAACTATGACAATCTATATAAATAATAGAAAAATTAAATATACAGGAGCAAGTGGGGGGATAGAAAAAATAGATAATAATACTACACAAGCAGTAATTGGATATAATTTAGATTCAATAAAAAATATGGATTTAAGTGGTGATTTAAATATAAAAATATTATATTCAAAGATTACGTTAAATGGTGATGAAGAAAATATAAATGGGATTTGGAAGTTTGAATTTAAAACCAATGGAGATAAGCTTAAAATAGACACTAAAACAGTAAACCTTGATTATGGCTTTGAACTTGATAATGGAAGTAAATATATATTAGAAAAATACACAGGTAATTCTTTAGGTCAAAAAATATATGGTAAAATCATTGATAATTCAGCTAATAATGAAGCCTACAATATTTTATTAAAAGGACATGATGATTTAGGAAATAAGATTATATTCGATTTAGCTAGAGAAGGAGAAAATTGTTTTGTACTAAGATATGAAAATGTCTTAGTTGGAAATCTTAATGAAAAGGCGAGTAAATTAATACTAACACCATATGTAGTAAAAGTTCCAGAACATAGTGGTAAAGAGCTAGGTTTTGATGAGTATAAAAAAGCTGGAGAGGAATTTACAATAAATATTAAATAATTATTTATTAATTGAAGAGGTAGCAATAATAGAAGTTTTCTTGATTTATGTATTAATTTAAGAAAACTTCTGTTTTTTGCTATTTTTTGCATAAATGAAGTTAATAAATATTTAACATTGTAGAATTATTAATAAAATTGAAATAATTTATACATTAGGATATAATATAACTTAATAGGAAAGTGTTTTCATAATTGATATTATTATAAAAAAGTGATTTTTTACTCGAAAAATGTATTATAAGTGCTAGAGTGATATCTTTCATTTTAATTATGAAAATATATTAAAATATGTAAAGGTTTAATTTTATGGGTGAGGTAAAAAGGGGGAGTTTGGTTATGAAAAGTATAAAAACTAAAATGATTCTTTATATGGAGGTTGTAATTTTTATAGTTATAGTAGGACTAAGTGGTTTTGTATTGCAAAGATCAGCTAATTCACTTCAAACTACCACAGATAAAACTATGATATCAATTGCAGAACAGGCTTCTAAATTAGTCTCAAGTAGGGTTGATGAACAGTTAAATATATTAAGAGTTCTTGCAAATGAGAAATATTTGTCTGATGATTCCATTTCAATTAAAGAAAAACTTGATTTATTAGATAAAGATGTAAAGGATTATAAATATTCTAAAATAGGGATAGCAGATTTAAAGGGAGAGATTATTTCTACTGATGGCACTACTACTAATATTGCA
The DNA here is from genome assembly GCF_022320955.1 of Clostridium sp. YIM B02555. Lineage (NCBI taxonomy): Bacteria > Bacillati > Bacillota > Clostridia > Eubacteriales > Clostridiaceae > Clostridium > Clostridium sp. YIM B02555. Next base: position 25,630 of record NZ_JAKJJY010000035.1, read on the forward strand.
GATAGAGATTATTTTAAAAAAGCTGTTGCAGGAGAATTAAATGTTTCTGATCCTTTAATAAGTAAGGTCAATAATTCAATACTTGTAAAATATGCTGCTCCAATAAAAAAAGATGGCAAAGTTATTGGTGTTTTAACAGCAACAAGAGATGGTAATGAAATTAGTGGAATTACTGATGATATTACTTTTGGGAATACTGGTAAAAGTTTTATGATAAATAACCAGGGAGTATCAGTAGCTCATTATAATAAAGATTTAGTGTTAAAAATGGACAATGTTTTAGAAAATGTTAAAGAGGATTCAAGTTTAAAATCGCTTGCTGAAATAGAAAAAAGAATGGTAGCTGGCGAAAAAGGCTATGGAACATATATGTTTGAGGGAAAAGAAAAATATATAGCTTTTGCGCCTGTTAATGGAACATCATGGTCCATTGGTATTTTAGTAGAATCAAGTGAAATAATGTCTGAGTTGAACAGTTTAAAATTGGGCATAGTTATTTTAGCAGTAATATTTTTATTAATAGGGTTAGTTGTTGTATATTTTATATCAAATAATTTTGCAACTAGAATTAAAATTGCAACAAATTATGTTGTAACAATAGCATCAGGAGATTTTTCAAATCCAGTATTAAAAAATCATTTGTCTATGAAGGATGAAATTGGTAAAATGATTCAAGCTGTAAATTCTATGCAGCAATCAATAAGAGGTATGTTGCAATCAGTTATAGATAATTCAAGCAATATTGATATGGATTCACAAAACTTATCAGCAGTAGCTGAAGAAATGAGGGCTTCTTCTGAAGCAGTTTCAGCTGCAATTCAAGATGTTGCAAAAGGGACAACCTCTCAATCTACGGATTTAATGGAAATGACTAATTCGTTAGGTAAGTTTGGCGATAGCTTAGAACAAATTGGCAATGAGATTGTTGATATTCATGATAATTCAAAAGGCATTATGACTTTAGTAAATGAGAGTAACAATAAAATGTACAATCTTGCTAGTTCTGTGAAAGATACAAATAATACATTTATAAGCTTTGAAGCTAAAATTAAAAATCTTAGTACTAATATAAATAAAATTAATGAAATAACAAGTATGATAAATTCAGTTGCAGAACAGACAAATTTATTAGCACTAAATGCAGCTATAGAAGCAGCAAGAGCTGGTGAAGCTGGAAAAGGCTTTGCAGTTGTAGCAGATGAAATAAGAAAACTTGCTGAACAGTCAAAAGTATCCTCTGAAAATATAACAAAATTAATAGGTACAATTTCAGCAGAAAATGAAATTATGATAAATACAACTCAAGCTGTAAGTGAGGATTTTAATAATCAAGCAGGTTCAATAGATAATACAATATTATCATTTAATAGTATAGTAGAAGCGGTTAATTTAATTATTCCGAAGATAGAAAATATAACCCATTCTTCAGAAGAAATAACAAAGGAAAAAGATAATATAATTTTAAAGATAGATAATATTGCTGCAATTGCAGAAGAATCAGCTGCTGCTTCAGAAGAAATTGCAGCTTCCTTAGAAGAAATGAATAATTCATCTATAGAAGTTTCTGATGCTGCTAAAAACCTTGAAGTTAGAACAGGGGAAATGATAACCCACGCAGAACGATTTAAAATGTAAATTAGGTGCTATAAAAATAAATTTTAATTTACATTAGGTAAGTTATATAAATTATAATTTGATAATGCATCTAAATAATTAAGGGGAACCTAGTCCAGATGGAGCAGGTTCTCTTTTTCATATCCAGCATAGCTGCCATTTCTAATGTGTACATTGTTCGAAAAGGCAGATGCGCACCTATAAAAAGAGTGCGAAGCACAATACGGAACTTAATATTAAAAATCTCCGGCTCCACAGTCGCCTGCGATTTTTTATTGCAAATTTAGAAAATGCTCAATAAAGTGCAACAAAATACAATAAAGTATAATAAAATGCTTGACGATGGTAAAAAGAATTATTATAATTTGATCATAGATTACTTTTGAAAGGATAGATTTTGTATGGAAAATCAATTTTATACAATAGATAAAATAGCAGAAATATTAGGAATGCATCACAAAACTATAAGAAAGTTTATAACAGAAGGAAAGCTTGCAGCAAGTAAAGTTGGAAAGCAATGGAGAATTTCTGGTCATGATTTAAGTCTTTTTATGGAAAAAAATAATGTTAATATAAATGATAAAAATATTACAAAAGAATCAAATATTGATTTTATTACTAATGGAGAAGTTAAAGTCACTGAAAAGCAAAAAATCAATGTATCAACGGTCGTTGATATAAATGATGTAGATAAAGACGAATATTTTAGAATATCAAATACGCTTATAGCAGTAATGAATTGTAAAGATCCTAAAATGGGCAAATCGACAATTAATATGAAATACGATGAAAAAGAAAATAGGTTAAGGGTTTTACTATGGGGGACTGTTAGCTTCATTGAAGAAATGTTAAAATCCATTTCTATGCTTGTGGAACAAAGAGATTTATAAGGAGAGTGAAGATTTTGAATTATAGAGTAGTAAATAAAAATAATGTTAAATATATTGAATTTGCTTCTGAAGCTTGGAAACTTTCTTCAGAGCAAGATGTGGTGGATTGCATATCTATTTGTATGGAAAAGGACATTTATACAATTATCTTTCATTCAAAGGTGTTATCTGAAGATTTCTTTAATCTTAAGACAATGCTTGCAGGTATGGCATTACAAAAATTTATAAACTATCATGTGAAAGTTGCAGTGATTATAGAAGACGAAGAACAGTATAATGATAGATTTAAAGAAATGATTATGGAAGCTAACAAAGGAAACAATTTTAGAACCTTTAAGAATATTCAAGAGGCTGAAATTTGGATTTCGAAATTATGACACTAAGGAGAAATGAAAATGAATAGTGTATTTAAAACTGAAGCAGGAAGAAAGGAGGTTATAAAACTTTATGATGAATTTCTTCAGAAATCGGCATTAGCCTATGAAAAATTTTATGTGAATACTAGATATGGAAAGACTTTTATTATAGCTAGTGGTGAGAAAAGTAATCCACCTCTTATATTACTACATGGGAGTGGCATGAATTCTGTAATGTGGTTAAGAGATATAAAAGAGTATTCTAAAACTTACAGAGTGTATGCAATAGATATGTTAGGTGAGCCGGGGAAAAGTGATGAAAACAGGCCTTCCTTAAGTGGCTCTTGTTATCCGGAATGGCTTAAGGAGGTATTTGAGAATTTATCAGTGGAAAGGGCTAATATTATTGGAATTTCACTTGGAGCGTGGCTAGCAATAAAGTTTTCAGTATATTATCCAGAAATGGTAACTAAACTTGTATTGCTTTGTCCATCTGGTGTTGGACCACAAAAGAAAGCTTTTATTTTTAAAGCTTTAATTCATGGGATTTTAGGTGAAAAGGGTATAGATAAATTATATTACAAAGTTAATGGTAATCAGGCTATACCAGAAGAAATGTTAAAATATCAAAAACTTATAGGAAGGCACTTTAATTATAGGAGAGAGAGCATTCCTATATTCTCTGATGATGAACTAAAGCTGTTAACAATGCCAACAGTGCTATTTGTAGGAGAAAAGGATATAATGTTACATTCAGATAAGACTGCAAGGCGTTTAAGTAGCTTACTTCCACATGCAGAAATAAATCTTTTGCCTGAAGCAGGACATTCTAATGTTAATGATATAAGCAAGATAATAGAATGGTTGAATTTATTATAATACCCTTGTTTTTTTTGGCTCTTTTTTGTTAGTGAGGTTAAATTACTTAAAAATATTTTTTAATTATAGTATTTTCTGTTTTTAATATTTTATGAGAATTATGTTAAAATATGTTATAATATAACCAAATAAATACATTTTTTGATATAATTTTTTATATTTGAGAAAAAGGAGAGGATATTATGAGTTTGTATAACCCTAAAATTACTGAGACCAAATTTGAAGATAAGGTAGCAATTCCAGAAGCTTTAGTTTTTAGTGGTGGTGGAATTAAAGGACTTGCTTATGTAGGCGCAATAAAAGCTTTAGAGGAAAAGAAATTATTTCAAAATGTGAAAAGATTTGCAGGAGCAAGTGCAGGGGCAATTACTGCAGCGCTATTAGCAATAGGAATGAATGCTAATGAATTAGACAAGCAGATGAGTAGTGTGGACTTTGCTACATTTCTGCAAAAATCAAATGTAAATATAGAGAGTTTGGTGAATAAACCTTTAGAGGAATTCTTATTAAAGGGGATAGATGTTATAACTGATGAAGTTAGAAAGCAGGGACTTTGTGATGGAAGCGTATTCTTAGAATGGCTTATATCAATGTTTAAGCTTAAAGGCTTTGATGAAACTACCACCTTTGCTCAATTGTATGAAAAAACAGGGAATGAGCTCATAATAGTTCTTTGTTGTGCAAATTATAGTAAAACCGTGCTTGCATGGCACAAAAATGATGAAACAGCTAACATGTCGGTTGTAACTGCAGTAAGGGGATCGATGTCTATTCCTTTTGTGTTTGAACCATTGCTTTGGAATAATAATACTTATGTAGATGGAGGTACAATGTATAATTATCCTATTGAAGTGTTTGATGAAGAGATTTCTCCTAAAAAAACTTTAGGTTTTATATTATCAACTCAATCAAGCATTCTTACTCCTAAAAGAAAAGAGGATAATGGACTATTGTCACATTTAGCTTGTATTTATGATGCAATTATGAATGTTTCATATGAATATTGTTTTAGAATGGAAAATCATCATAGAACTGTTTTTATTGATCCAGCTGGTGTGGGAACATTAGATTTTAAATTGACAGATGATCAAAAGAATGCTTTAAAAGATAATGGATATAAGGCTACTATGAATTATTTTGGAAATATAATGAAACAATAATGTTGCAAAAGTAGCTACAATTAAGGCACAATAAAATAATTAACTATTTTATTGTGCCTTAGAGGTTAACCTTTCATTGATACGGCAATATAATTTAAGTCACTTATACATTTCCAGTGTAATCTGCATATAAGAACATAGCAGCTTCTTTTGTCCTTCGCCTATAAAGGCCTTCTATTCTCTGGCCTCCGCCATTACTCCAAGCTTGAAAATTGGCAGTAATCGTATCAGGATCTCTAACACCAGCAACTACGTTACTATACAAGGTTGAGCCTAACAAAGCACCTGTGCCGCAATTGTATGAAAAACTTGCAAAAGCATCAAATTCGTTTTGGGTTAGTGTTACCCCTTTATCATCTAAGTCTGATTTAATTACATTTGCATATTGGGTGTTTATGAGGTTTTTTAACATTTCACTTGCTTGAGCTTCTGTAACACTTGAAAGTCCCTTGATTTCATCACCAGTCATTCCATAACCAAGGGTTAAAACTCCTACACAATCAACATAGGGTTCAGGGGAAAATCCTTCCCAAGATTTAATAAAGTCTATGCCAGCATCTGAGACTAAGGAGCCATCTTCCATTGATCCATCTGAATTAAAAGAATAACTTTTATTATCAATTGTTAGTGTACAATTAGCAGCCATAGCTCCTTTATATTGTGCTTTAGTTGAATCGGTGGTTTCGTATAAATAATACCATTTAGTACTTTCATCTTGATACCAGCCAGTTAACATTTGCCCATTTTCATTTAAAAAGTACCATCTACTACCGTCTTGCAGCCATCCTGTAGCCATTGCACCATTGGATTTTAAATAATACCAAAAGTCTCCTACTTTTTGCCAGCCTGTTAATAAAACATTATTATCATCGACTAAACACCATTGCCATTTTGCCATTTACATCACCTCTTTCTAATTTGGAACATCTGCACTTATTGCATTTACAGTAGTGCCAAGGAATTGTTTGTTATCTGGATTATCAACTTGTACATTAGAGCTAGCAGTTAAATCTTTATTACTTGAATTTGTATTAGGAGAAGTATAAGTAGCTATATTGGAAGTTACTGTTGTATTAGAATTGCTGGTCTTATCAGGATTTGCGTTTACGTTAGTGTTAGTAGCTGTATTGGAATTTGTTTTTAAATTAGTGTTAGTAGTTAAATTTGAATTTTTTTCTGAAATAGTAGAAACATTATTTATTTTTAGGTTCGGATTAGTGCTTATATTTTCAGGTATTGGCAATTCGGATTTTTTTACATTATTCATAGATGTTACTTGCTGTGTGGATTCTATATTTTTATATTTATTTACTTCTCCTGCTATAGCTTGTCTTAGATAATCTAAATCAGCTTGAGTTAAGCCAGGGACTTTACTTAGTAATAATTTGTTGAATTCATCCATTTTAGACCCTAGTAAAACTGAACAATTTTCATTGATCCTAAATTTTTCTTCGACAATATTCCAGACTTCTTTTGCAGTGTTTAACTCTTTTTCATGTCCACTTGATGCTATTCTTAGATCCACTTCCCTTTTCTTAGTAACTAATAATTCTATTACTGCATCTCCAATTCTTTTTATTATGTATACCAATATAGAGACTATTGCAGTAGTAATAATTGGAACAATTTGGTTAATAAATAATTCACCCATTTTACATTTCACCTCTCATAATTATATTTTATACCAACATTATGTATACTTTGTGTAAATATTCTACATGATGGGAAAATTATCCTTCAATATTTAATAATATTTATGATATAAAATATAAAATTAGAAAAATATTATTTTATATTCTATATTTCTTGTAAAAAATACATCTAATAATAATGTTAATTACTAATGAGTAAATTAAATTAAAAAAATTATGAAATATTATAAAAAATCAGAAAAAATATGTATTTTAAGAAGGTTTTTTGAAATTTATATAGAAATATATAATTAAATGGTAATTATATATTATTTGAAGAATTATATTACATAATTGGTTTTAAATTTTTGAGGAATAAGAAAATATTCTTTGAAAATTTAGATATATATGGAAACGGAAGTTTCCTAAAGAATTTTAAATATGAGAGGGGAGAGTTTTTATGGATCCGTTTTTAGGTCAAATTATACCATGGTCCATTGATTGGGCACCAGTAAATTGGGCACTTTGTAATGGTCAAGTACTTCAAATCAATCAATATCAAGCACTTTTTACAGTGCTTGGCAATAAGTTTGGTGGAGATGGAAGAACTACTTTCGCTTTACCAGATTTACGCGGGCGTATACCAGTTGGTGCGGGCACTTTAACACCTAATGGAAGTACATACAACCTTGGAACTATGAGTGGAACAGAAACAACTACACTAACTCAAAACAATTTACCATCACATACACATACTTTTGTAGCTAATGCTACAGGTAATGTAGCACTTAACAACCTTAATATTGGAGTTACTACTAACGTCGGAACTCCAGCGTATAATAATAATCCACCAGCGACTGATCTTTCAGATGTTCCTGGGGCAGGAAAGTGTATTACTCAAGGAAAGACTGATCAAGGAGATTTATTACAAATGTATACTTCAAATCCGCCGAATATAACTATGGCAACTACACCTGTTATAGGAAATGTAACTGTAGGAGGAACTGCTTCTACGACTGTAAATGTAAGTGGAACTACAGGTGCAACAGGATCAGGTCAATATTTTGATAATAGACAACCTTATGTAGTTTTGAATTATATTATAGCTACTCAAGGTGTATATCCTAGCAAACCTTAACTGTGTGCTAAAATCAAGGGATAAATCGCAAATATATTTTGAAACAGAAGTCTATTAAAGTAATTTTAAATATGAGAGGGGAGAGTTTTTATGGATCCGTTTTTAGGTCAAATTATGCCATGGCCAATTGATTGGGCACCACGAGGATGGGCACTTTGTAATGGTCAAATACTTCAAGTTACTCAGAACGCAGCACTTTTTTCACTGCTTGGGAATAGGTTTGGTGGAGATGGAAGAACTACTTTTGCATTACCAGATTTACGAGGGCGTGTACCAGTTGGTATGGGCACTTTAACACCTAATGGAAATACTTATAACCTTGGAACTATGAGTGGAACAGAAACAACTACACTAACTCCAAACAATTTACCACCACATACACATACTTTTGCAACTAATGTTACAGGTAATGTAGCATTAAACAACATTAGTATTGGAGTTACTACTAACGTTGGTACTCCAGCGTATAATAATAATCCGCCTGCGACTGATCTTTCTGATGTTCCTGGGACAGGAAAATGTATTACTCAAGGAAAGACTGATCAAGGAGATTTATTACAAATGTATACTTCAAATCCGCCCAATATAACTATGTCAACTACACCCGTTAAAGGAACTGTAACTGTAGGAGGAACTGCTACTACGACTGTAAATGTAAGTGGAACCACGGGGGCAACAGGATTGGGTCAATCTTTTGATAATAGGCAACCTTATGTAGTTTTGAATTATATCATAGCTACTATAGGTACATATCCTACCAGGCCTTAACTGTGTATTGAAATCAATAGATGAATCGGAAATATATATGTAAACAGAAGTTTACTAGAATAATTCTAAATATGAAAGGGGATAGTTATTATGGATCCATTTGTAGGTCAAATTATGCCATGGCCAATGGATTGGGTGCCAGAAGGATGGGCGCTTTGCAATGGTCAACTACTTCCAATTAATCAGAATATCAATCAAGCACTTTTTTCACTAATTGGTTATAGGTTTGGTGGAGATGGCAGAACTACTTTTGCGTTACCAGATTTACGCGGGCGCGTACCAATTGGGGCAGGGAATTTAGTAACATCTAATGGAACTAGTGTATACAACCTTGCAGCTAAGGGTGGAACAGAAACAACTACACTAACTCCAAACAATTTACCACCACATACACATACTTTTGCAGCTAATGCTACAGGTCCTGTAGCACTTAACAACATTAGTATTGGTGTTACTACTAATGTAGGGACTCCAGCGTATAATAATAATCCACTAGCGACTGATCTTTCTGATGTTCCTGGGCCAGGAAAGTGTATTACTCAAGGAAAGACCGATCAAGGAGATTTATTACAAATGTATACTTCAAATTCGCCGAATGTAACTATGGCAACTACACCTGTTAAAGGAACTGTAACTGTAGGAGGAACTGCTTCTACGACTGTAAATGTAAGTGGAACTACAGGTGCAACAGGATTAGGCCAATCTTTTGATAATAGACAACCTTATGTGGTTTTGAATTATATTATAGCTCTTCAAGGCATATATCCTGACAGACCTTAAGTGTGAGCTATATATGGAGGGTATTTCAAAGATAGATTTAAGACCAATTAGTATTTATGACGAGGAGGTTATTTACGAGATCTTTATTAGTAGTCGTCCAGATCTTGAATGGATAGGGGGATTAGATGGAGATCAAAAAGATAAGCTTATTCATCAGCAGTTTATATGTGAACATGAGTATTTGCAGCAGGAATATCCAAATGCTAAATTATATGTTGTTCTATTAAGTGATATACCAGTAGGGCGAGTTTATATAAACAAAGGAGAAAAGGTTTTTCATATAATTACAATGGCTATGCTTCCAAAATACAGGAGTAAAGGGATAGGGAGTAAATTATTTGAAATTTTTATGAAGGAAGCTTCTGATGCTGGAAAGCAGATAAATTTTCAAGTATCCTGGTTTAACTATTCAGCACGGGTTCTTTATGAAAGGCTTGGATTTAATGTAATAAGGGATACGGGGGTATATTGTGAAATGCAATGGACTCCTGATTAATGAAAAATGAGGGCGTAAGTATTTATGCTCTCACCTTTTAATGCATAAGGTTTAATTTAAGGAAGGGGGAATAGTATGAGAAATGGTATTAGAAAATTTAAATTAGTGTCAGTAATTCTTGGAGTAGTAATCTTTATAATGTTTTCACAAAATGAAAATGCGTTTGCACTGGCATATGATGGGACAGTGAACTTTGGTACTACTGCTAGTACATTAGGAACAACTTCAACACCAGGTGATACTATAACGGCTTCGGATGTTCTTTCAACTGGTCTTGATTTTATTGGTTCAAATGGTACTTCAACTAGTACAACACTTAGAATCTTTTCAGCAGGGGGAAATGCGGGTGGTTATTTTCGAATGTCAGGTGTCTCCGGAATGACTATTAATTATCTTGAGATTCGAGCACGAGAGGGTATTTTTGATCTCCCAAGTCTTTATTTAAATCCAGTTAATGGTGGGAGTACAAGCTATAATATTCAAGCATTAGATAGTTCTTTTCAACTAACTGGAAGTATAATTACTAGCAGTATGACTCCTAGTACATGGACACTTGTAAGTACTAATTTTATTGGTATAGCTGGTTTTCGTATTACTCCAGCCAATGGAAATATGATTGGAGTTGATGATATTTTTATTCAAAATCCTAGGCTTGCGTCATCAACTTATAACGTAATGTATAACGGAAATGGAAATACAGGAGGAACAGTACCAACAGATTCAACAAGTTACACAAGTGGTACAATAGTAACCGCAGCATCGAATAGCGGAAACTTAGTTAAAACAGGATATACCTTTGCAGGCTGGAATACAGCAGCAAATGGAAGTGGAACAGATTATGCAGCAGGAAGTGGTACATTTAGTATAGCAGCAAATACTACTTTATATGCTAAGTGGACGCCAGTACCTACAACATATACGGTAACGTATAACGGAAATGGAAATACAGGAGGAACAGTACCAACAGATTCAACAAGTTACACAAGTGGTCAAACAGTAACCGCGGCAGCGAATAGCGGAAACTTAGTTAAAACAGGCTATACCTTTGCAGGCTGGAATACAGCAGCAAATGGAAGTGGAACAGATTATGCAGCAGGAAGTGGTACATTTAG
>NZ_JAKJJY010000035.1:36551-37365 GCF_022320955.1 Clostridium sp. YIM B02555
AGTATAGCAGCAAATACTACGTTGTATGCGAAGTGGACAGCAGTACCTACAACATATACAGTAACGTATGACGGAAATGGAAATACAGGAGGAACAGTACCAACAGATTCAACAAGTTATACAGGAGGTCAAACAGTAACTGCGGCATCAAATAGCGGAAGCTTAGTTAAAACAGGTTATACCTTTGCAGGCTGGAATACAGCAGCAAATGGAAGTGGAACAGATTATGCAGCAGGAAGTGGTACGTTCAGTATAGTAGCAAATACTACGTTATATGCGAAGTGGACAGCAGTACCTACAACATATACAGTAACGTATGACGGAAATGGAAATACAGGAGGAACGGTACCAACAGATTCAGCAAGTTACACAAGTGGTCAAACAGTAACCGCGGCAGCGAATAGCGGAAGCTTAGTTAAAACAGGCTATACCTTCGCTGGTTGGAATACATTAGCAAATGGAAGTGGAACAGATTATGCAGCAGGAAGTGGAACGTTCAGTATAGCAGCAAATACTACGTTATATGCGAAGTGGACACCAGTACCTACAACATATGCAGTAACATATGACGGAAATGGAAATACAGGAGGAACGGTACCAACAGATTCAGCAAGTTACACAAGTGGTCAAACAGTAACCGCAGCCTCGAATAGCGGAAGCCTAATTAAAACAGGCTATACCTTTGCAGGTTGGAATACATTAGCAAATGGAAGTGGAACAGATTATGTAGCAGGAAGTGGTACGTTCAGTATAGCAGCAAATACTACGTTATATGCGAAGTGGACAGCAGTACCTACAACATATACAGTAACAT
>NZ_JAKJJY010000036.1:0-37177 GCF_022320955.1 Clostridium sp. YIM B02555
CGGGGTGACAGGGATTGAACCTGCGACCTCATGGTCCCAAACCACGCGCGCTCCCATCTGCGCCACACCCCGAAGTCTTTAAACCTCGTCATTTGCTTATCGCTTATCTCTCAGCGACAATGATTATTCTACAATATGAAATGTAATTCGTCAATACCTTTTTAAAATTATTTCACAATTATTTCTTTTAATAGCAACAAAGGATTGCTTATATTCTACTCATTGACTTCTTTTAAATATGTATCGATATTGCCATCTTCATCTATTTCTATAAATCCAACATACCTTCCTTTAAATCTTGGTAAAGATATACTTCCTGGATTCATTAGAATTAATTCCTCATCTTTTTCTATCATCTGCTCATGTGTATGCCCAAACAATACAATATCTACTCCTAATTCCTTCCCCTTATAATAGATATTATTTATAGTCCTTTTTACTCCATATAAATCTCCATGAGTAAAAAATATTTTTTTACCATATACCTCTATTACACCTTCTTTAGGATATTTAGAAGAATAATCACAATTTCCAGCTACAGCATATACTTTACCATTAAATCCTCGTTCTAACACTTCAACATCCTCAATATTATCACCTAAATGTATTAATATATCTGCATTTTTAGTTATTTCCTTGGCCAAATTAACATACTTCAACATCCTATGAGTATCACTTACAACACCAATTAACATAAATCTCCTCCTAATCTATAAGTATAATTATCGCTAAGTTATAACAATGTAACAATTATCTTCTTTAGCTCCTTTAATGCATTTCCTCTATGACTAATTTCATTTTTCTCATCAGAGGTTAATTCTGCAAAAGTTTTATTTAATGGTTCGAAGAAAAACAACGGATCATATCCAAATCCACCTTCTCCATGCAATTCTTCTATTATGTATCCATTAGCTTCTCCTGTCACCTTATAGTATTCACCCGCTTCAGTAAACATTGCTAACTGACAAATAAATTTAGCACTTCTGTCTTCTTTTTTTACATTTTTTAATTTTCCTAATAATTTCTCATTATTTTTAGCATCATTCCCATGCTCTCCAGCATATCTCGCTGAATATATCCCTGGTTCTCCATTTAAATATTCAACTGCCAATCCTGAATCATCTGCTAATACAATGAAATCTTTGTCTCCTCTTTCTAACAGAAATTCATATATTTCCTTTGCTTTCTTTTTTGCATTTTCTTCAAAAGTATGACCATCTTCAATTACATCTATATTAATATTCTCATTTTCTAAAGATTTAACTTCAATATCTAATTCTTTTAAAATTTCCTTCATTTCTTTAATTTTCTTTTTATTATTACTAGCTAATATCAATCTTTTCATTACTTATTTCCTTCCTAGTACTTAACCTAAAATTCAGTTTATTTAGATAAATATAATCGTAACACTACACTAGAAATTAGATACATTTTTCTGGAAGCAGGCATGTGAAATTGAGCTGATGATGGTTATTAGTGGAAGGTTGTTTCATTTTCTGCTTGTCATAAATTTACTTTAGGAACATGCAGAAATGGGTGCAACCTTCCACTTAGAACCTTCCAGTGAAAATTTCACTAGTCCTGTGGAAGATAAATGGATCTGATTTCGATAATTTTTGCATAAGTATAATTCTCGATTTGGATATCTATAATTGCTATCATTTACTTAATTTTTAAGATATCATCATCTATAAAACAATTGTAAAGAAAAACTAATTAGTATACAATTCCTTTTTCTATTTTTTAATAAATATTTCATTTCTTCAATTCATATTTTATGTACTTTTTATTCATTAATTTCATATTAATGAATAAGATGAGAATTTTATAAGAGGTGTAATAAATTGAGATATATCGGCCCATTTTTTCGGATGAATAGTCTTTCTCAAAAAGAAATTAGCGGTCAACTTTTTCATTTATCTAAAGAATCTATAAAAACTTTAGTATTAAACTCAAAATGCGGTATCCTAGCTCAAATTAAAACTTCAAAAAAAACTTCAGATGATATCAGCATGTTAAATAATTACTCTCCTCTACTATGTTTATATAGAAAAGCTTCCCCTTTATTTATTCATAGTAAAAGCAGCCATGGTTTTGATGAAGCAAGCTTTAGAAAAGAAATAAATCCTTCTACAAACGCTCTTATGACACTATGCTTGCTAGAGCTAAGCGAGTATTATTCACATTATAATGATAACAATAGAAACATAGCCTCCCTTGAAAAACCATTTAAATATCTAGCAAAAGAACAGCTTCAATTCTATTCTGAGAATTTAAGGAATAATGAAGGTTTATTTGTTGATAAAAAAAATATATCAGATGGAAACTCAAAAGGTTTTTCATTAATAGACAAAGATAACAAATTCAATTTTTCAGACCAAGCTTTTATGTTAACTGCTTATTTTCTCTATTCACATTATAATGAATCTGATCCAATAAGTCCTGACTACCTTAAATTTGCATCTGAAATTTTAGATATGTTTAAAAACTACAAATCTGCTTTATATGATTTATCTTTTAATGAAAATGTTCAAATTTTTCTAGCACTAAATGTATTTTATAAATATTCTTGTAATCTCGATGCTAAAAAACTTATTTTAGACTTAGGTGACTTTTTAATATGCAAATTTCAGGAAAAAGATTATTATGAAGATTCAATAGATGATTGCGCTTTATTTGCTATCACCTTAATGGAAGCCTATAAACATACAGAAATAATTTCTTTTAAGGAAATCTCTAGAGAAATTAGTGAAAAACTGATTAGTTTTTATGATAATGATAAAAATGTTATCTCTAAATTATCTGATAAAAAGGAAAGTAAATATTCTTGCTCAGAAATTAATTTCTATCTACTTTGTTTACTCATGTATTCAATTCAAGAAAGCAAAACTACTGATTTAAAGCCTATTATTTCAGGCCTGTATAGAAAATTCTTTGTAAACGGTGGTCTTCTAACCAGTTGGCCTGAAGCACCTACTCTAGATGAGGTTGAAAGATATAAAAAATTAAGTTTGCGTTCTGCTGATATGTTAGATGAAACTTATTTTAGAATGCCAGTTCTTCCAACTCCTAAAGGAACAGGTTTAGCACCTATATTTGTAAAAAGTTTAATTTATTCAAAACGAAAAGATTCATTAAATGTTAAAAGAACCTCCTTAGATAGTAATAAAAATATGTTTAATTTCTTTCTAATTATTTATCTTTTAAAGGATATGGTTGAAGAATTTATGGAATTTGCAACTCCCTTAAATTTAGAAATTATGACAAACTCAGAAAATAATGAAATTTTTAATTCTGATCAAGACTATCTAAGTAATAAAACTACATCACAAACTTCTAAGGATAATTTGTTTAAAACAACTACCTCAAATCCTTGTGAAATCATTGAGTCTAAATCTAATTTAAATTTATCCAAGGAAGAAGAAAGTAACACAATTGATACCCCATCACTAAAAGGTATAACTTCTTCAAAAAAAGTAACTAATCTTACTCTACTAAATAAAAATAATAAAGTTAACTGTTCTATTAAAGGCAAGAAATATAAAAAAAATAAAAATCAACACTATAATAAGAAAAAAAATTGATTTCAAGTGTATTTATAGTAAAATTAAATATATTCACCTGATATATCTTGTTAGGTGAATATATTTAATTACTATTTATTGAAGAAAAGTCTATATTGCCATTTCCATCAACTTTTAATTTACCAGCTTTATCAGAAATAGCTATATTTTCATTATAAAAAACTAAAGGAAGTATATTATAATTATCAAATAAATCTTCCTCTAAATTAGAAAAATCTTGATTTTGTTTAACATTAATGGATTTTTCTAAAAGCTTATTTTGATTATCTGATAAATATTCCTTAAAATTTAAATAGAAATTTTGTTTTTTTGATTCATTCGCATCATTGTCAACTAAAAGCATATCATATCTTTTTTTTAACTCTTGATCCTCAAACTCATCTTTCACCAAACTATATTTTACTGTTATATTAGTATTTTCCTTAAACCAGGTTTGAATACTTCTACATATAATTCTGTTTTCATTAGTATCTTCGCATAATATTGTTAATATTTTAGGCTTATCCCAGGAACCTTCTTTATTACTTACAACTTTCCTTGCCTGTAACTTAGTCAAATCCTGCTTATCTTCTCTAAAAAAACTTCCTTCAGCCAGATCAAACTCTTTATTATTAGCATTTTGATAAGCTTCCATTGCTTTACATATGTCATTATAAATTTCTCTTCTACCTTGAAGTGGAATGGCATTATTTTTGCTATTAAAAACTAGATAGGTTGCATTTGACTTTGGAATTGTTATTAATTTCTTTTCTTCAAGTAACTTGCTAAGTTCCGTTTCCGGAGGATTTATTACTATATCTCTTTCATTAACTTCATATGATGCCATTGATGCTTCAACACTATTATCGCTAAATATATTTATATTTCCTATCTTAGCTTCATTGCTATTACTTTTTAACACAATTTTATCTTTATTAATAGAATCAATTTTATAATCTCCCGAGTAAACTAATTTATTGCAATTATTTTGTATAGCTCTCCACATTATCAAATACTTTCTAAGCCTATACTGTGGTTTCGTTAGTTCATTTAAAAAATCATCATCTTTTTTATTTAGTCTAATAATAATAGAATTATCAGTTTCATTTATTGCCACACCTTTTTCGAAAACAACTTTTCCTTCTTTAAATTCCTTTGCCCCATATACATTTAACAAAGCTTGAATATTTTTTTCATCTTCTTCTTTTAATAATTCTTTGAAAAATTCTGCTATATCCTTAGGTGTTATTTTACTACCATCACTCCAAAAAATATCATCTCTAAGTTTAAATTCGTACTGAATGCCATCTTTATCCTTAACAACATCACTTGCTAAAATAGGTGTTATCTTATTATTTTCATCCTTTGAAACTAGTCCCTTGCTAACAGCACAAATAATATCCTCGTGATACTTAGTTAGATTAGTGACCTTTTCTAAATCTTCTGGAATTTCATTTATACCGTAACTTATAGTCTCATCCATTGTATTACTTGATACATTTCCGTTTTCCTTATTTATAAATCCCAAACAAAATATAATGATAAAACTAAACGTGATTATACATAAAAAATATTTCTTCATGATTGCACCCTTTACTTCTATTCTATATTTTGTATTATGTCCATAAATTTTTAATTATAATCAAAAAACTGACTAAAAAGTAATTTCTAATCACTTCTAGTCAGTTTTTAATTCTATTTTATAAGATGATTTACCATAAAGAAAATCAAGAAAGCAGATATAGCTAAGCTAAACGCAGCATATATTAGCCTTTTTTTACCTGTCTCAATAATAATAAATCTAAGTCCCAAAATTGCCATTGTAATGCATACTCCAAGCTGTATAGGTAAATACGAGTTAAAAATTTGATTAACAAAATGAAATTGATATGTTGTTAAGAATGTACATATTATTATTATACTCGTTACAAATGCTGATATAAATCCAAGCAAATTCACTAATTTTTTCATATTTTACCCCCTTAACAAATCTTCAAATTCTTCCTCTGAAAGGACCTTAACTCCCAATTCCTGTGCTTTCGTTAATTTTGATCCAGCTGCTTCTCCTGCTATAACATAGTCTGTTTTTTTGCTTACACTGCCTGCAACTTTTGCTCCTAAACTTTCTAATTTATCTTTTATTTCAGTTCTAGAGTAATTCTGAAGAGATCCAGTAGCAACAACAGTTTTCCCTTCAAAAGGATTTTCTATAACTTCTTGTTCTATAAATTTAGGGCTGACACCTAAAGCTAACAATTCTTCTATTGTTTCTAATACTTTTTCTTCTTTAAAGAATACCACTACGCCTTGTGCAACTATATCTCCTACATCTTGAACTTCAACTAACTCCTCAAAGGTGGCACTTTTTAACCCTTCTATAGACTTAAATCTATTTACTAAGTCTCTTGCAGTTTTTGCCCCTACATTAGGTATTCCTAATGCATATATAAAAGCATCTAAATCACAATCTTTGCTTTTCTCTATAGCTTCTAAAAGATTTTGAGCCTTTTTAGCTCCAAACTTCTCTAGTCCTATTAGTTCTTCTTCTTTTAATTTATATAAATCAGAAATAGCTTTAATATTAAGTTTTTCAAATAGCTGCTCTGCTGTTTTTTCTGAAAAACCTGCAATATTCATAGCTTCTCTTGAAGCATAATGAACTATAGTCTTAACTAATTGTGGCTTACAAGACAACGTATTTTCACAGAAGTAATGTGCACCATTTAAAACCAAGTGACTTCCACATGCTGGACATACTTCAGGTACCTTTATTTCTTCAGAACCTTCCAGTGAATCAGGAACTATTCCCATAATTTCAGGAATAACATCGTTACTTCTTCTTACAAACACTTCTGCACCAATTCTAACACCTTTTCTTGCTATATCATCCATATTGTTAAGTGTTGCTCTTTTGACAGTAACTCCAGCAAGTTCAACTGGTTCTAGTATTGCTGTTGGACCAACTCTTCCACTTCTTCCAACATTCCATTCAACATCCAAAAGCTTAGTAGTAGCTTCTTGAGCCTCAAACTTATACGCTATTGCCCACTTAGGGAATTTAATTGTATATCCCAATAATTCTCTCGTTCTAATATCATCTATTGCAATTACAAGCCCATCAATATCATAATTCAAGTCAAACCTAATATCTTTTATATATTCAATTTCTTTTTCAATTTCTTCTATAGATGTGCAAATTCTAATATAATCATCTACTGGCAGCCCTTGCTTTTTTATAAAATCCATCATTTCTAAATATGTTGTAAAAGGAGTTCCTTCCTTATATCCAACATCATAAAAAAATGCTGACAAATTTCTTCTTGCCGTTTCTTTAACATTAAGATTTCTTAATGCTCCTGCTGCTCCATTTCTTAAATTTTTCAATGGAGTTTCTGAAGCTTCATTATATTTATTAAAAGCTTCTTGGGTCATTATAGCTTCTCCATGAACTTCTAAAATATCGCCACTTTGAATTTTAAGAGGAATGGATTTTATTGTTTTCACCTGAGCTGTTACTTCTTCTCCAATACTGCCTGTTCCTCTTGTTGCAGCAATTTCAAGTATACCTTCATTATTATATGTTAAGTTTATTGTAAGTCCATCGAATTTCTTTGTAAGCACATATTTTAAATCTGGTAAATTCTCTCCTCTGCTTCTCATTTCTTCAACAAACTTAACATTTCTATTATGCCAATCTATTATTTCTTGAATACTTTGTGCTTTATCTAAACTCCAAAGCTTTGCTTTATGAGTATATTTTTTAAATCCTTCTAATACTACATCTCCAACTCTCAATGTAGGTGAATAAGGAAGTACAAATCCAGTTTCATTTTCTAATGCCTGAAGTTCGTAATATTTCGCATCATAATCCTTATCACTTACAGAAGGACTATCTAGAGAATAGTATTCATAGGAATACCTATTTAATGTTTCTACAAGTTCCTTTATTTTTTCAATCTTATCCATTAACTAGTCCTCCAAATCTAAATTACACATATTATTAAAACTACATCATTTTTAATTTTGCCAAAGATAGCATTAAGGTTTTAACACCTTGCTTATCAAAAGCTACTGTCAGTTTCTTATCACTACCTGAACCTTGAACTGAAACAATAGTTCCTTTCCCAAACTTTTCATGCATTACTTTTCTACCAAGGGTTGCTTCATTTTCAGATATATATTCAGTTGCAGCTTCCTCTATAGCACTTCTATCAATTACTTTATTGATACCACCATTATCAACAGTATATGCTCTATTACCTGTAACACTATTTCTTAAGCTGTGCGGATTAGTATAAGAATTGCTTTGCATTAGCTTCTCTCTACTCTTAATATTGACCTTTTGTACTCCAACATATTCCTTAAGTTCTGCCTTTATTTCATTAATAAAATCTGATTGAGAATATGCTACAGTTTTTCCAAACACTCTTCTAACTTCAGCTGATGTCATAAACAATATTTCTTTAGCTCTAGTTATACCAACATAACACAATCTTCTTGATTCTTCCATCTCAGATTCTTTTTCAAAGGATGCCATTCCTGGGAATATTCCATTTTCCATACCTACCATAAATACAACTGGGAATTCCAATCCCTTTGCACTATGAATTGTCATAAGGACAACCGCATCATCCTCTTCTTCAATTTTATCAGTATCTTGAACTAAAGAAACTCTTTCTAAGTATGCAGATAAAGACTTATCTTCACTGCTCTTTTCAAAGTCAACTGCATCAGATACTAGTTCCTTTAAGTTTTCAATTCTGCTCTTATCTTCAATCTCATTTGATTCTTGTAATTGCTTCATATATCCAGTATCTTTCAAAATAGCTTCAATTAATACTGACACTGGAACTGTTTCACTTAAATCCATCAGATTTTCCATAAGCTCCACAAATGGTTCTATTGTTGAAACATTTCTAGCTGTAAGGGTTGGAATGCTTCTAACTTCAGTTATTGCATCCCATAAATTAAGTTCAAAATTACCTGCGAATTCTTGAACCTTAGCTACAGTTGCATCTCCAATACTTCTCTTAGGTACATTTATAATTCTTTTAAGACTAATATCATCTTGTGGGTTAATAAGAACTTTTAAATATGCTAACATATCTTTGATTTCTTTTCTATCATAGAATCTTGTACCCCCTACAATTTTATAAGGGATTCCCTTTCTTCTAAAACTCTCTTCAAAAATTCTCGATTGAGCATTTGTTCTATATAGAATAGCAAAATCATTATAATTTTTACCTTGCTTATTCTTAAGGTCTTGAATTTGTTTTCCAACAAAATCACCTTCATCACTATCTGCATAAGCTCTATATATCTTTATCTTATTTCCCTCTTCTTGCTCAGTTCTTAGTACTTTACTCTTTCTGTTTGAGTTATTAACAATTACAACATTTGCAGCATTTAATATGTTACCCTTAGATCTATAATTCTGCTCTAATTTTATTACCTTTGCCCCTGGATAATCTTTTTCGAAGTCCAATATATTTTTAATATCTGCGCCCCTCCACTGGTAAATACATTGGTCATCATCACCAACAACACATATGTTCTTATATTTTGAAGCAAGCAATTTTACCAATTGATATTGCGCTCCATTTGTGTCTTGATATTCATCCACCATAATATACTTAAATTTATTTTGATAAAATTCTAAAACTTCAGGATTATTTTTGAACAATTCAACAGTTTTAAATATAAGATCATCAAAATCTAGGGCATTGTTTTCCTTCAGCCTTTTTTGATACATTTCATAGACATCTGCAATTTTCTTTTCCCTAAAGTTAGCTTCATTTTCTAACATATAGCTTCGAGTCCCTTGCATATTATCCTTTGCTTTTCCTATCTTTCCTAATATCTCTTGCTCAGTTATATCCTTATCATTAATATTTAAAGTTTTCATACACTCTTTTACTAATATTTTTTGGTCTGAACTATCATATATTGTAAAGCTGCTTTTGTAGCCTATCTTATCTATTTCTCTTCTTAAAATCCTAACACATGTTGAATGGAAAGTGGATATCCACATGTTTTCAGCCTGTTCACCAATAAGAGCCTTAACTCTATCCTTCATTTCCTTTGCAGCCTTATTTGTAAAAGTGATAGCTAATATACTATATGGTGCAATATTTAAGTCTTCAATCATATGAGCAATTCTATGAGTTAAAACTCTTGTCTTACCAGAACCTGCTCCAGCTAGTATAAGTACCTGCCCATCAATTGTAGTTGCCCCTTCATACTGTTCTTTATTAAGTAATGATTTTAAATCCATTAACTTAGTCCTCCTTTACCAATTCCTTAAATATTATATCATATCTATTAATATTTAAATCATTACAGCATACAAAATTTAATTCCATCTATATTTATTATTCACCATTCATATTTAATTAACATAAATTTTATAAACCTCTCTATTCCTAAACTTCAATAATATGCATAAAATACAAAAAACACCTGATAAATTAATATCAAGTGTAAATTTTTTAATAGTTTCATATACTCTCCTATTATTAATTAAAATTTTTCTATTTTGAGGTTAGATATTACACATTGAAATTTGCAATACTTCTTTCTAATACAGTTGCTATATTAACTAATTTCTTTGAAGTTAGAGCTAATTCATTTGTTATAGCTGCCTGCTCTTCTGTAGAAGCTGTTACCTCTTCAGATAATGCTGAAATTTCTTGTGATTTTGAAGCTATATTCTCTACCGTATCTAAAATCTCATTTCTACCTTCCATAGTTCCTTGAAGTACCACACTAACTTTATCAATTTCTCTAGGAATATCATTTACTTTTTCAATAACTTCTTTAAATGAAGTTGTTACATCACCAATATCATTTTTGCTTTCTTCTACTATTTTAGTTACAAGTTCTGTTGTATTAAAGACTTCTTTGTTTTCTTTCATTACAGCATTTATTAATTGAGTTATGCTTTTTGATGATTTTAAAACCTCTTCTGCTAATTTTCTTATTTCTTCTGCAACTACTGAAAATCCTTTTCCAGCATCACCTGCTCTTGCTGCTTCAATAGATGCATTTAATGCTAAAAGATTAGTTTGTTTAGCCACACCATTTATAACATCAACTATGGAGTTAATTTGTGATATAGTCTTATCTAAATTTCCTACTTTATTCCTTGCAATTAAAAATGAATCAAACATCTCATCAATAGTAGTTGCTAATTTATTTATAGTATCTGCTCCTACATTTGTATCCTTCTTTATATCATCCCCAACTTCAGCTAACAGTTTCAATTCATTTTGAACATTATCTAAATCCTTTGAAAAACCTTCTAATAAAGTAACTGCACCTTCTAAGGCCTCTGCTTGCTTTATGCCCTCTTGAGATACACTTGTCACTGAAGCAGCAATTTCTTCACTAGATAATGCTACTGTAGTTCCCCCCTCTTTAATATTTCCAGATAAATTACTTAAGCTTTCTGATATTACTTTAGTTTTTCTAACAAGTTCTCTAAAGCCTTTTGTAGTCTCTTTACTAACTGCTGCAAGGGTTCCTATTTCATCTTTACCTGAAACTTTATATTCAGCAGTTAAATCTCCTTTACCTATTTTTTCAACGGTATCTTTAATGCTTTCTATAGGTTTAGCAATTCGTCTTCCTATAATTGTTCCTGCAATAGCAGCTATAATTAGTAGTACTATAGCATAAATTATACTTTCCATAATTGTATTTCTAATAGTCTTCTGCATATTATCTATAGAAATTCCAACTGAAAGAACATATACTATATTATTTCCATCCTTAATTGGCACTCCTACATTATACGCTGGAGTTCCTTTCCATTCGTAGATACTACCAATTGTTTTACCTTGAAATTCGTTGTCCAATTCTCCAGAATCAATTTTCTGTCCAATAGAATCCTTTGATGTTCCTGCAACAAGAATTTTATCTCTAGATACTACTCCAACATACCATAACTGACGATCTGCACGTTCATAGATTCCATCAATTATATCTTGTATTTTATCAACGTTCTTTATTCCTGCTTTTTCAATGTTTGATCCTATGTTATTGGCTAAAGTAATTCCATCTGCCTTCATTTGATTTTCTATCCCACTTATCATTTCGTATGTAAAAAAAGATGTACAAATAAAAATTATTATTGTTGCCATTAAAACAAAATTAAAAATCAGTCTTTTTCTTATAGAATTAAGCATATCATATCACCTCAAAATTTTAGTATTTAAATCATTCATTATATTTAACTAGCAACCTAATCGGACTTTTTTATTATACATTTCATATGCATAGGAAATATATGTTGAATCGTATGTAAAATAAGACGCATAAATTAAAGTTATTATTGCTATTATTAAAACAAAATTCGAAACTAATCTTCTTATTATATAATCAAGCACATCACTGCCTCCCAAAAATCTAAGTGTTTTATGTTAAAATTAGTATTATAATCTTTACATTTTAATTTAGTACCCGAAACGAATCCCTTTCGAAATATAATTCGTACGTGTACGAATTATATTTCGAAAAAACATTAACATCATAATATTCTCTTAAATTATGAAATTAATTAAAATTATTAAATTTAAACTCCTATAACTTTTTTAATTCCTGGAACTTCTTCCTTTAACTTCTCTTCAATAATCATTTTTATTGTCATCATTGCTCCTGGACAATTACCACAGGCCCCTTGCATCTTAACACTTACAATACCATCTTCGCTTACATCTACCAATTCAACATCTCCACCATCTCTTTGAAGAATTGGTCTGATTTTATCTAATGACTTTACTATTAATTCTTTCATATTTGAATTCCTTCTTTCTTTTTTCGTACGCGTACGAATTATCTATGTAAAAAAAATGCTTTTAAAGCATTTTTATTATATTATTAAGAGCTTTATCCATGTTATCTTCAAATACTTTTCTTTGCTCCTCATCAAAATCTTTTAGCAATATCTCTAGAAATTCTTTATCCATAGTTTTTAACTTTTTCTTTATGTACAAACCTTCAGTAGTCAAACTAATATAAGCACTTCTTTTATCTTCACTACAAACACATTTATTTATCAATCCCTGACTTTCATATTTATTTATTATGTCAGATAAGGATGATTTAGATATTTTCCATATACTTGCAATTTCATTGAATAAAAGTTTTGAGCCATCCTCTGGTAAAATTTCAAATAGCATAGAATGATTTTGCAATATAGCTATTTGCTCATCTTTTAATTTCTTTACGACAAATTTGTTTGATGCTTCATTAAGTGCATTTAATTTTCCAATAATACATTTCTTTTTCATTTTTACCACCTCGTTCGTTCGGGTACGAATTAATTATAAAATTACATTGTCTATATGTCAATATATTTTTTAGAATTTTATTATTTTCTTCTTACTCTTAAAATATTCGGTATATATAAATTTTTACACCTTAAATTCTGATTGATAATTTATTCCCCAATCATACATAGCTTGAATTATTGGAGTCATAGAGTCCCCAATCCCTGTAAGTTCATACTCTACTCTTGGAGGTACTTCTGCATATACTGTCCGTTTTATAACCCCATCTCTCTCTAGTTCCCGCAATTGTAACGTTAATGTCCTATGAGTTACCTTTGGCATTAGACGTTTCAGTTCATTAAATCTCTTTCTCCCACCTAATAAGCGATATAAAATAACACCTTTCCACTTACCACTAAGTATGTTTAATGTTGTCTCTACAGGACATTGAATATTCTGGCATTCTGAATCTACAACTTCTTCTTTCATTTTTTCACCCCCTTAGTATAAAAAAAGATACTTAGGTAACTATATGTATATCATATATCAAAAATGTGCGTACTTCAATATAATCGATAGTTGTGCTAATCTTAATTTACAATCAATGAAAGGTGGTTTTAAAAAATGAATAATAAAAATCAACAAATAATAGATGCATTTCAATTTCGTCATGCTTGTAAAAAATTCGATTCTACAAAGATAATTCCTACGGGAGATTTTAATACAATATTAGAAGCTGGCAGACTTTCTCCAAGTTCATTCGGCTTTGAACCATGGAGGTTTCTTATAATACAAGATTCAAAACTTAGAAAAAAACTATTTCCTGTATCATGGGGTGCACAAAATAGTCTAGATGGAGCTAGTCATTTTGTAATTATACTTGCACGTAAAAAAATTGATACACTCTATAGTTCTGAATACATTACTAATATAATGTCTGAAGTTCAAAAACTCCCCAACGAAGTAGCTGATGGTAAGAGAGCTGCATTTGAAAAATTCCAAAAAAATGATTTTAATTTATTAGAAAATGATAGAGCCCTTTACGATTGGGCCAGCAAGCAAACTTACATAGCTTTAGCAAACATGCTTACTACTGCTGCTTTCCTAGGAATAGATTCTTGCCCTATTGAAGGCTTTAATATAAACGAAGTTGAAAAAATTCTTCAAGAAGAAGGTATTTTAGATGCTGAACATTTTGGAGTATCAGTAATGGCTGGCTTCGGATATAGAGTCCAAGAACCATATCAAAAAACAAGACAAACTTTAGATAATATTGTGCAATGGATTTAATCCCATAATATATAAAATTTAAACTTTATTACAATTAAGTCATGATTAATTATATAACCATGACTTTTTTATAATTATTAGTAAATACATTTGATAAATCACTTGTCTCTGTGTTAATCTATTTACTACTATGGTAAAATTAACGTACTATAGCTTAGTGTGTATGCATTAAAATTTATAGATTGGAGTGAATTCTTTGGAAAGATTGGATAAGATAATTTCTAATTTAGGATATGGAAGTAGAAAAGATGTTAAGTCTTTTGCAAAAAAAGGCATTATAGAAGTTGACGGTGTAATAGTAAAGGATAATGGAATGCTTGTTGACCCAGAAAAATCCATTATAAAAATAAACGGTGAACAAATATTATACCGCAAATACATATATCTTATGATGAATAAACCTGATGGAGTGATTTCTGCAACTCATGATAACAAAGATGAGACTGTAATTGACTTATTAGAATTAGGACATCAAGTATTTGAGCCATTTCCAGTTGGCAGATTAGATAAAGATACTGTTGGATTATTACTGTTAACAAACGATGGTGAACTTAATCATAGATTAATAGCTCCTAAATGGCATGTTGACAAAGTATATTATGCAAAAATTGATAAAAAAGTAGATGAAAAAGATGTTGCTGCTTTTAAAAATGGTATTACTTTAGATGACGGTTATAAATGTATGGAGGCAAAGCTTGAAATTCTATCTAACGATGATAATGGCTCAGACATCAGAGTGACAATACAAGAAGGTAAATATCATCAAGTAAAAAGAATGTTTGAAGCTGTTGATAAAAAAGTAGTTTACCTTAAAAGAGAAGAATTTGGTGGTCTTCTATTGGATCCTACTTTAGAAGAAGGCGAATATCGTGAATTAACTGATGATGAATTAAGCCTTTTAAGAAGCTATTAACGAATATTAAATTATTTTTGCAATAAAATAATTCATTTTCACAAAAAAAAATCATATTTTTTATTAAATTACTTGCATTTCCCTGCACAATACCCTATAATTAATATGCAAGGATAAATAAAAGGAATATATAGCCCCCTTTTTATTTATTGCTTATTGCTTATTGCTAAAGCGCAACCTAGCCCCAAGGGTTGCGTTTTTTATTTTCGTTGATGTAAACATTTACTAACACTGTATAAAACTAGTAATTCATGTTTATATATAAATTATTTGATATATTTCATAATTATTGGTATTAATATTTTAATGAATAAAAAAAATCATTTTGTTTAGCAAAATGATTTTTTTTATTCATTAAAAGTAATTTCTAATTGTCTAATATTATTCTAATTATCAATTAGAAATTAAACTCCATTTCTATAATATCCCATAACCTTAGGAACATAGTTTTGAGTTTCTTTTGGCATTTTATATAAATCATTTGCCGATAAAACTCCTCTTTTTTGCATAGTTCCAGGGCCACCATTATAAGCCATAAGTGCCATTTCTATACTTCCACCATATTGATCTAAATATTCTTTGAACAACTTAGTTCCACCATTAATATTTTGATTTACATCATATTGATTCGTAATACCTAAACTCGAAAAGTTTTCAGGCATAATTTGCATCAATCCTGCAGCGCCTACACCAGATGTGTCATTTGGATTAAAATCAGATTCTTGTTTAATAATAGCTAAAATCAAATTTGAATCCACACCATATTTTTGAGCTGCCGAATCCACTGCACTATATATTTTCTTAAGATCTGCATCACTTCTATTTGCCAATAAAGATTTAGAGCCTGCGTAATTAGCATATCCATTTCTCAACACCATAGGTATATCTTCTAACTTTTGGCCTGTCAAATATGTTTGACCTACTCTTGATGCCTTAACTTCACTTTCACTGCTTTTATCCTGCGAATCAGAACTTTCTGCCTTGGCATCTTTTTTATCAGCATTTGCCTTATTATCAGTAATTTTATTAACATTATTTTGCATTGTTTTTTTTGATGAATCTGTCAAGTTCTTCATCATCATTTCAAATGCCACATTTTTTTCATCATTAGCTGAATCACTTGAACTAGTACCATCATTAGTTAATTGTCCATTTCCCGCCATGCTCATTGCTAATAATTGCTCATTTGAGAGTTGATTAACACCATTTATCGCCATTTTAAATAACCTTCCTCCAAATTTTTTCTTATGATTATTTTCGAACCTTTTTTATTAACCTTTAACATAAAAAGTTATTTCATCATAATCTTCATAACTTGCCTTTTTATAATAACTCTTTGCAAGTGCTAAAATTTTATGCTTACCTTGAACAAATGGCATAAAGCTATAATAATGCTTCCTACTATAGGCTTGAACTTTTCTCCATTCATTATTTTCCATCAAATAAAATTCATAGCAAACATCTTTCCCACCTCTGCTTATAACTTCAAAAGTCAGTTCTTCATTAACATTAGCTTCTAATTTATTAGCTATAATTTTAGTTTCTATTACAGGTGGTGCTTCACTTACATATAAACTGATTTCTTTCTTTGAATCATATTCATTTTTACATTTTAAATTTTTTGCATAAACCTCTATCGTATACTTCCCTACAATCTTAGGAGTAAATCTCAATTTTTTATTTCTTGAAAATTCTGTTTTCTCAACAGAGTTACCATTAATTTTTGTTTCATATTTCACTAAAACATTTTGAGTATTTTGTATAATACATTCAAACTCTATAGGTTCACCAATTAAATGCGTTTCTTTATATGGCATAATTATATAATCTATCTCTCCAGGTAAATACTCCATTGCCTTCAAATATACAACTGTATGTGCATCATAGGGCTTATCAGAGTATCTATCTTTAAGCATTATTTCAACTTCATATTCTCCAACTTGTTTTGGAATAAAATTAATCCAATTTGCTTTATTAAATTCTCCACCTTCCAGCCTTCGCTTATCTTTTCTAATTGTAAACGCATATTGAAGATGTGTTCCACCTTCTGCATTTACCATTATGTTAACTGGCTCTCCAGTAATAATTTTCTTTTCCTTATCAACTACCACATCAAGAATTTTCACTGGTGTTTTACCTTTTTTTTCAATAGTAAATGCTATTTTCTTAATGTCTTCATACTCTTCTTTATAGCTTGCATCTTTTACAGACAATATAATTTCATATTCTCCCGCTTCAATTGGCGTCCAAGTAAATTCATTCTTTTCAGTATAACCTGTATCATATTCTATCGTACCATTAACTCTATATCTATATTGTAGATTAGTTCCTCCTTGCACTTCAGAACTAAACTTTATTTCAGTTTCAGTTACCTGTGGAGAATTATAATTAGCTACAAAGCTATTAATCTTAACCTCCTTATACGGTTTTACATTATAGACTAAAATAGCCCTATCATCATATTCTTTATTTGAAAATATACTTTTTGCAAGACACAGAATCCTATAACTTCCTGCTTGAGTTTCCTTATAATAAACATGATTTTTCGTTGAATAATCTTGAATGCAAATAGCCTTTCCATCTTTAAATATTTTATAAAATTTATATAGTAACACTTGATCATTATTATCTAAAGTCTTTTCAACATTAGTTTCCACTAAAAATTCAAGTTTTTCACCAACTAACAATAATTTACTCAAACACTTAAAATTCGTTATTTCTATTTTTATTGAAGCTTTAACCTTTATTTTTATAACTCTATAATCTTCAAAACTCTCAGTAGATTCCATCCTCTTACATTGAATTAAAAATTCCTTTTCCCCTTGTTCATTGGCTGTATATTTAAAAAGATTACTTGTATCATAATCTCTAACTATGCTCCACTCATTATACCTCTTGGCATAAATTCTATATAGGTATGCTTCTTCATTATTAGTGATCACTTCAATAGAACACTTATCTCCAACAGAAATTTCATCCTTGTCAATTATAATTTCATGTATAATGTTAGATGAATTTTCTGAATTAATTTCATTTTCATTGACTACTTCTTTATCATTTGATGAAATTTTACCTTGTTTTGTTTCAGCACTTCCTATTAGAATATCTTTTTCAGCTTTTGTAAGTTCCTTAATTTCAAATAGCACTAAATTATCATCTTTATTAGCTATTACTTCTTTAAATTCATCACTGTCACTAGTGGATTCTGCAGTATCTAATATTAATAAATTATCTTGCTCTTTATCTACAATATCTTTATACTCTATGTTCACTTCTTCTGCATTTACCGCTGTTTCAATAGATACTTCTTTATGCATAGTATCAGTCACCTCTCCTTTAAGTATATAGTACTCCTCCTTAGCCAAATAATCTAATGGTTTTTTCCCATCCTTTTCTCTAGCTTGTATCATAACCATGTACTCTCCTTCTTCTTTAGGTTTCCATATGCACTCATTCTTATCCGAAAATTCTTGAATAGTATTCCAAAGGCCACCCTTACCAACAATAAATTTATATTCTAACTCCTCTAGTGCATTTTCTATTCTTCCCAATATATTAATTTCAGTATCAACTTCTTGGGGTGCTTTTTTATCAAAAGCTATCTCAACATACTTTAACTGAAGTTCCTCCATAAATAAATACTCCCTTCATACACATTTTCAAAACCACCTTAATACTATATTATACATTTTACCATTATTTGTAAATAACTTCAGTTAATTTTTATTTTAATTATATCATGTTTGATTATCAAAATTTTTTGGCAATTAGATTTTAACCTATAATTTTAGTAAATAAAAAAAGAAGCCTATAAAATTAAGCTTCAAACACACAATTATTCTCTTATAATTCTTATTAAATTCTTTTCTAGTCTCAAGTTATCATCTTCAGTTCTTTTCTTAGGATTGGAGGTCTTCCCCCCTCCTTTTCTTATTTTCTGTGATATATGTCGTTCTTCTAATAGCCTATCAATATTCTGTTCATCATAAATATAGCCTTTAGGATTTATTACTTTTGCTTTTTTTGATAGACATATTGCAGCAACTCCATAGTCTTGAGAAACAATAATATCTCCTTGCTTTGTTTCATTCATCACATACATATCAACACTTTGGAATCCGCTATCTACAATTTTAACTTCTGAATAATCACTTTGAATAAAATGATTTATATCACAATAAATTATTACTGGCACCTCATAAGTTTTAGCTACTTTTTCAATAATGGAGATGCCTGGACAAGCATCTCCATCAATTATAATCTTCATTTAGATTAAAGTCTCTTTTCTAATTCTGCTTTAACATCTTCATAACCTGGTTTTCCTAAAAGCGCAAACATATTTTTCTTGTAAGCTTCAACTCCTGGTTGATTAAATGGATTTACACCTAAAAGATATCCGCTAATTCCACAAGCCTTTTCAAAGAAGTAAACCATATATCCAAAATAATATGCTGAAAGTTCAGGAACATTTACTATCATGTTTGGAACTCCACCATCATTATGAGCTAATACAGTTCCTTGGAAAGCTTTCTTATTAACAAAATCCATAGTTTTTCCTGTTAAAAAGTTTAATCCATCTAAATCATTATCAGCTTCTTCTATATTAATTTCATATTTAGCCTTTTCTACGTTAATAACTGTTTCAAAAAGAATTCTTCTTCCTTCTTGAACATATTGTCCCATTGAATGAAGATCAGTACTAAAGTCAACAGCTGCTGGGAACAATCCCTTATTGTCCTTACCTTCTGATTCTCCAAATAATTGTTTCCACCATTCATTGAAATAGTGAAGAGATGGTTCATAGTTTACTAATAATTCAATTGTTTTTCCTTTATTATATAAAGCATTTCTAACTGCTGCATACTTATAAGCATCATTTTCATTAAGAGATGGATTTGAATAAACTTCTCTTGCATCAGCAGCACCTTTCATCATTTCATCAATATCAATTCCAGCTGCTGCTATTGGTAATAATCCAACCGCTGTTAATACAGAGAATCTTCCTCCGATATCATCTGGAACTACAAAGCTAGCATAACCTTCAGCATCCGCTAAAGTCTTTAATGCTCCCTTAGCCTTATCAGTTGTAGCATAAATTCTCTTTCTAGCTTCATCTACTCCATACTTATTTTCTAAATATGTTCTTAAAATTCTAAATGCAATTGCTGGTTCAGTTGTAGTTCCTGATTTTGAAATTACATTTACACTTACATCTTTACCTTCAATTGCTTGTAGTAATTCTGCCATATATGTTGAGCTTATATTATTTCCTACATAAAAAATTTTAGGAGCTTTTCTCTTGTCATTGTCTAGTGCATTATGAAAATTATTAGTTAACATTTCAATTGCTGCTCTAGCACCAAGATATGATCCTCCAATTCCAACTACTATTAAAACTTCTGAATCAGATTTAATTTTTTCTGCTGCCTTCTTAATTCTAGCAAATTCATCTTTATCATAGTTTACTGGTAGATCGATCCATCCTAAAAAGTCATTTCCTGCTCCTGTTCCATTATGTAATTTATCATGGGCACTTTTAACCATTTCCTCCATATAATCAATTTCAGTCATGTTTAAATAAGGTGCAACTTTTGATAAATCTAATGATATACTTTTACTCATCTCTATATCTTACCTCCATATAGTTAAAAATATTGTTACTTTTTTAATTATATCATAAATTAGAACAATCTTTGCCTATGTTTAAATTTTTTATCAATATATACAGATTTTTATTATCAATAGGTTTATTATGTTCATAAATAATATTTTTACCCTAATTTTATTAGATATTCTTTTGTAAAAAGAATTATAAAAAACATAAAAGATTTTAAAAGGAAATCAAAACGAATCGATTGTTAAGTATTTAACACTGATATTTATAAAATATATTTTTTAAAAAGAGGAGTTTCCTCCTCTTTTTATATTATTTAATATAAATCTATTTTTATATCTGATTCACTAACAACATCTGCAGCAACAGCATCTTCTTCTTATTCCAGCTAATATTTCTTGTTTTGCCTTTTCCTGTCCCGCCCTGCAGCCTTGTTGAAATCCTTCTTGAGCGCCTAAAGTACGTCCATCCTGAAATCCTTGAGGATAGCCTGCATTATATCCATTCTGATATCCGCAATTATATGCATCCTCTAGCGCATCTTCCATACGATTATTTCTACATCTACATCTGCCTCTTGTATCATTGGCACCTAGTGTACAATTTCTTCTATTTGCTTGTGCACCAAGAGTTCCATTTGGTCTATTAATATTTCCACCAATATTGCAATTACTTGTATTTTCTCTTCCATCTGATCTACAACACCTACAGCATCTATCGTCTGATCTGCAACTTTTGTTGCATCTATCATCTCTGTTTCCCATTTTCTTCTCTCCTTTGTATTACTAATAATCTTTATCGATTATCTACTACCATATTATGCGGATTTCTTATATTTGATATTGTTTAACAAAAATAACTTGAATTGAACAGAAAACATTAATGTTCATAAATATTTTTCTAATTAAGTCGTTTTTTGGTTGAAATATAATTTCTTAAATGTACAATAATATTACTAAGCAATTTAAAACAAAAAGGAGGTGCTTTAGAATGAATCCTGTATTATTATTAGATAATGTCAGTAAACGGATAAAAAATAAGGAAATAGTAAAAGGAATTAGTTTTTCAATTACTGAAGGTGAGGTTTTAGGTTTTCTTGGACCAAATGGAGCTGGGAAGTCCACTACCTTGAGAATGATCGTTGGACTGTCTTCTCCTACTAGCGGAAAAATTCTAATTGATAATCATGACATTACTAAAGATTATGTTAATGCAATGTCACAAGTAGGCTGCATAATTGAAGGGCCAGATATGTACAATTATTTAAGTGGTATAGAAAATCTAAAAATGCTAGGTTCTATGAATAAAAATGTTACCTCTGATGATATTAATAAAGCAATACAACTTGTTGGTATGCAAAATAGAATAAATGACAAAGTTTCTACTTATTCTTTAGGTATGAAACAGCGATTAGGTCTAGCACAAGCTCTTATCCATAAACCAAAGCTTCTTATATTAGATGAACCAACTAACGGCTTAGATCCATCAGGAATAAATGAATTTAGAAATATAATAAAAAATCTTGCCAAAAAAGAAAATATAGCTGTTCTTATTTCTAGTCATTTAATATCTGAAGTAGAATTAATGTGCGATAAGGTTGCTATAGTAAAAAATGGTACTTTAATAAAATATTCTAAAGTATCAGAACTCATTAATGAACAGGAAGTTTTCTTTGTTTTAAATAATAACGAAAAAGGGCTTGAGTTTCTTAAAAACAACTGGAATATAGATGGCTTTTTAAAAGATGGAAGAATTGAAGCAAAAGTTGACTTATCCAAACTTGAAGAAATTAACCTTTCTTTAATTAAAGAAGGACTTAAGATAAAATTCGTAAATACCAAACATAAAACTCTTGAAGATTTATTTTTATCTCTAACAGAAGAAGATACTATGATCAATTAGAAGGGAGGAGACATCCTTGTTAGTATTAATTAAAAATGAAGTAAACAAAATGTTATATAGAAGAAAAATGTTACTTATTACTGCTATCATGTTAATTTTAGTTTCACTCTTTTCATATGGTCAGAATTATCAATACAAAAATACTATAGATAAATATATGAAAACAACTAATCAAACTGAAAATATCGACTGGCAGTCATTACAAAAACAGCAAATACAAGATTTAAAAAATAGACTTAATAGACCAGATACTCCAGAAGCAAGTAAAGCATCTATTAATATTAAGATTCAACAGAATCAATATTATTTAGACAATAATATAAACCCTATTACTCCAAGTGCTGCAAAATTCACAGTAAAGTTAATGGAGCAATCCATATTTGTACTCCTTCCTTTACTAATAATAATATTAGCTGGAGATAGTGTATGTGGTGAATTTTCTGCAAAAACTATCAAAGTACTGTTAACAAGAGCTACACCTAGATGGAAAATCCTCCTTAGCAAATATATAGCACTTGTAATTTTGTTTTCACTGGTGATTTTAGAAATGGGAGTATTATCCCTTTTAATCTCAGGCTTCTTATTTAATAATTGGGGCTTATACGAGCCCATAGCAACTGGTTTTAATTCAAGTTCTGGCATATTAGATACTTCAAACGTTATAAAAGTAACTCAATTACAATATGTAATTCTTGTTTATTCACTTGGCTGGTTTGTATCAATTATTGTTGGAACAGTTTCATTTATGGTTTCTGTTTTAGTTAGAAATACAGCTACATCCATTGGCATAATGATGGCCACATTAATTGGAGGAGGTTTTCTTCAATTATTTTTAGCCGACTGGCCCATAGTAAAATATTTCTTTGTCATAAATTTAAATCTGCCACAATATCTTACTGGTTCATATACACCTATACCTGGAATGTCCTTACTTTTTAGCACTTTAGTACTTTTAACCTGGGGCATATGTGCTTTTATTATAAGTTTTGCTGTATTTACTAAACAGGATGTATTAGTTTAAAAGGAGGCGATTAAAATGTTAAAAAACTTACGCTGGAAACTAATTTTATTACTATCCATAATATCTACCGTTACATTAATTACAGGCTTTTTAACAGCATTGTCAATAAGTTCTGCACCTCCTAAAGAAATAACGCATACTGATATTGAACCTCCTAAAGAAACTAATGAATTGAATTCGAACTTATATAACATATTAGTTCTTGGAGATTCTCTAGCAAAAGGAACTGGAGATGAAAAAGGACTTGGCTTTTCTGGTTACTTCTCAGATTATTGGAAAAGTAAAACACCAAAAGAAATTAAAATAAATAACCTAGCTGTAAACGGAGATGTATCCAGTGGATTATTAAATATAGTGCAAAATCCTCAAAATATATCCTATATCAAAGGTTCATCTATAATCTTCATATCTATAGGTGGTAATGAGATAAGCAAGCTAAAAAATATGGATATAACATCATCTACAACAAAAATAAAAAATATTGAATATACCTATTTAAGCAATTTAAAAGCTACCTTTAAAATAATAAGAGATAACAACCCATCATCCATGGTAATTTTTATCGGGCTATATAATCCTTTCGGAAAGGATCTTACACCAGATAAAGTTAGTATTTTAAATGATTGGAACTATCAAAGCCAACAGCTTGTATCGCTAGACTCAAATGCTATTTTTATACCAACTTATGATCTATTTAAATATAATTTACAAAATTATTTAACAGTAGATAATTTTCATCCAAATAGTTCTGGATACGAAGCTATATCTAATAGAATAGTTGAAGCTTTAAAAAATTATAAAGCTTAATTATCAATTTATTTGATTTATCTTTACCTTTGTAGTATATAATCAAACAATTATCCAAATAAGTTAATGTATAATATATGTTCAACAAATATCATACATTTGTTTTATTTTTCAGTTTATATGATATAATATAAATATATTGTTATATTATTATATTGTTATCAGTATAATAATTAAGAAAAGCTTAATGCGTCAACATTAAGCTAATCCTAGAACGTTTTTTAGTTTTAGGGCTATTAGATTTTATTGGTTAGAAAATGAACGCTTACTCTTGATCGGATGGGGCGTTCTTTTCTGTTGTCTTAAAATTTATTTTAAAACCTTTTATGTTAACCTCGAGATTAAACTCGCAACTTTTTGAGTTACTTCTTAGTGCTCTATTAATTAATATTACTAATAATATTAATATTGATACTATTAACACGCCAACTATCACAATCTAATACCACCCCCTTAGACTATTATTTCTAACAGCCCAAGGTGGTTAAACCTTCGGAAACCACCGTACCCATCTATACGGAAAACTACCATTATTATATCATCATTGGATTATAATTAAAATAATTATTTCTTTTATTATAAAATTACATCCTCTATATAATAATTATAATCTTTTGTAGCATACAATTAAGCCTATTTTACAAGTTATTAATCATAATAAACGCTGTAAAATAGGCTTTCTCATTTTAAATTATATTTATATTTATATTTTATTCAAATTCAATAGTAGCTGGAGGTTTTCCTGTACAATCATACATTACACGATTTACCCCTTTTACTTCATTTACGATTCTAGTTGTTACCTTTCCAAGTACTTCCCATGGAAGATCTGCAGATTCTGCAGTCATGAAATCACTTGTAGTTACAGCTCGAAGAGCAATTGCATAATCATATGTTCTTTCATCTCCCATAACACCTACTGAACGCATGTTAGTAAGAGCTGCAAAATACTGGCCAATTTCTTTATCAATACCTGCTTTTGCAATTTCTTCACGATAAATTGCATCTGCTTCTTGAACTATTTTGACTTTTTCAGCTGTTACTTCTCCAATGATACGTATTCCAAGTCCAGGTCCTGGGAAAGGTTGTCTGAATACTAATTTTTCAGGTATGCCAAGTTCAAGTCCTGCCTTACGCACTTCATCTTTAAATAATAATCTAAGTGGTTCTATTATCTCTTTAAAATCAACATAATCAGGAAGTCCTCCAACATTATGATGTGATTTTATAACTGCTGACTTTCCAAGTCCACTTTCAATTACATCTGGATAAATAGTTCCTTGTACAAGAAAATCAACTACTCCTATTTTTTTAGCTTCCTCTTCAAATACTCTTATAAACTCTTCTCCAATGATTTTTCTCTTTTGCTCTGGCTCTTCTACTCCAGCTAACTTTTCATAAAATCTTTCTTGTGCATTTACACGGATGAAATTTAAATCATATTGACCATTAGGTCCAAATACTGCTTCAACTTCATCACCTTCATTTTTACGAAGTAATCCATGATCGACAAATACACATGTCAACTGCTTTCCAACAGCTCTTGAAAGTAATACTGCAGCTACAGACGAATCAACTCCACCAGACAATGCACATAGTACTTTTCCATTACCAACTTTTTCACGTACTTCTTCAATTGTCTTTTCAACAAAAGAATCCATTTTCCAATCTCCAATACAACCACAAACATTAAATACAAAGTTTGAAAGCATCTTTGTACCTTCTTGTGTATGCATAACTTCTGGATGGAATTGAACTGCATATAAATTTTTAGCTTCACATTCCATAGCCGCAACTGGACACACTGGAGTATGTGCTGTTACTTTAAATCCTTCTGGTTCCTTCTCTATGTAATCAGTATGACTCATCCAGCAAATCGTTTCAAGTGATACACCATTAAAAAGCTTAGATTCTACATTTACATTAACTTTTGTTTTCCCATACTCGCTTACAGGTGCTGTTGCAACTTTTCCTCCAAGCATATGAGACATAAGTTGAGATCCATAACATATGCCAAGGATAGGTACTCCTATTTCAAAAATAGCTTTATCGCATAAAGGAGAATCTTCACCATATACGCTATTAGGCCCACCTGTAAAGATAATTCCCTTTGGATTCATTTCTTTTATCTCATTAATACTTAAATTATAAGGATGGACTTCACAATATACTCCGCATTCCCTTACTCTTCTCGCTATTAATTGATTATATTGGCCGCCGAAATCAACGACTAAAACTAACTCTCTATCCATGTTATCCTCCTAAACTAATCTTATACCTTCTATTATTAACTATCTAATAGTTTTTATCAATAAATTATAGCAATCTTTATATTGAATTTTATATACATAATAATAAATGGTTTATACTTAACAAAATTAAGTAATGCACAGTTCACATGAGTGGTTTATTCTTCATTGTAAACTGTGCATTTTATTATTGTCCTACACTATAATTTGGTGCTTCTTTAGTAATATTAATGTCATGTGGATGACTTTCTCTTTGACCTGAAGCTGTTTGAACTACAAAATTAGCTGTTTCATATAAAATATCAAAGTTTTTCGATCCTAAATATCCTAATCCTGATTTAATTCCGCCCAATAATTGGAATATAGTATCTGAAACAAGACCTTTATATGCTACTCTTCCTTCAACGCCTTCTGGAACTAGCTTTTTATTTCCTTCTTGGAAATATCTATCCTTTGATCCGCATTCCATAGCCGCTAGAGAACCCATTCCTCTATAAACCTTGTAACTTCTTCCTTGATATATTTCCATTTCTCCTGGTGCTTCATCACAACCTGCAAATAATGACCCCATCATTGCTACAGAAGCTCCAGCAGCTAATGCCTTAACTATATCTCCTGAATATTTAAGTCCACCATCTGCAATTACAGGAATTCCATACTTTCTACCAACTTCCGCACAATCCATAACTGCTGTTAATTGAGGAACTCCAACTCCTGCTACAACTCTTGTAGTACAAATTGATCCTGGCCCAATACCAACTTTAACACAATCAGCTCCAGCTTTTATTAAATCTTCTGTAGCTTCAGCCGTTGCAATGTTTCCTGCTATTACTTGAAGTTCTGGGTAAGCCTTCTTAATTTGTGTTACTGCATCTAAAACGCCTTTTGAATGTCCGTGAGCTGTGTCAAGTGTAACAACATCAACTTGAGCTTTAACCAAAGCATCAATTCTTTCCATCATGTTTCCAGTAACCCCTACTGCTGCTCCACATAATAATCTACCTTTACTATCCTTAGCTGCATTTGGGAATTTCCTCACCTTTTCGATATCTTTCATTGTGATTAATCCCTTTAAGATTCCGTTCTCATCAACTAAAGGTAATTTTTCAACTTTATGTTTTTTTAATATTTCTTTAGCTTCCTCTACAGTAGTACTTTCAGATGCAGTTATTAAATTTTCTTTAGTCATTACTTCTGAAATTTTTCTTTGAAAATCTGTTTCAAAAATTATATCTCTATTAGTTATTATTCCGATTAATTTTCCTTCTTCAGTAGTTATAGGAACTCCTGATATTCTATATTGAGCCATTAAATTTTCTGCATCTTGAATAAGGTGATCTTGTGATAAATATATAGGATCTGTAATAACACCATTTTCTTGTCTCTTAACTCTATCTACTTCTTTGGCTTGTTGTTCGATAGTCATATTTTTATGTATAATTCCGATTCCGCCTTCTCTTGCCATAGCAATCGCCATTTTTGATTCAGTTACTGTGTCCATTCCTGCACTCATTAAAGGAATATTTAACTCTATTGTCTTAGTTAACTTTGTCTTTGTACTTACTTCCCTTGGTAATATTTCAGATTTGTTAGGTACTAATAATACATCATCAAAAGTATATGCTGTCTTAATTATTTTTGCCATTATGAATCCTCCCCAGTTTTTGATTTATTTATTTCATTTTAAATTATTAATGATTTTTTTCTTGCATTTTTATATTATTTTTATATATAAAAAAAGCACATTAACCTCAAAAGTGATGTTAATATGCCAATAAAACCTTAGTCTTATCCTATACCAATATCACTTATAGTCAGAAATTTGCGGTTTCCGGTAGATACTCCTTGCCATATTCAAGGTATATATAAGCTTTTAAATATTTTATGTTTTTGAATTAAAATTATTATAATGTATGTGTACTCTAAAGTCAACAAATTTGAAATTAAAATTGCATTTTTTCTAAATTATAATTTATATATAATCGTTTTTATTGCATAATATCTTAATTTATTAACTTTTCTTCATTATCTATATCAAATTCTTCTCCCGCCACAATATCATAACATTTCTTGATATTTGTCTTTTCAGTATCTAAATTACTTAACGAAACTCCATCTAAATATGTTTCAACTCCAGCTACCTTTTCAACGTCATCAATGGTAGCAGTTTGTTCTACAGGTGTATTACTTGTAAGATTATAGGAATCAACTGCCATAACAACTTTTCTGCATTGATCTAGTATTTTTGTTTTTTTAGCCTGTTTTATATAACCACCTATTTTGGGTAAAAGTGCTGCAGCCAAAATTCCTATCATAGCAATCACAGCTATCATCTCTATTAAAGTAAATCCTTCTTTTCTTTTTCTATCATTATAATATACATGTTTTATTTCAATCTTGCTACCGTGCTTTATCATCTTAAACCAAAACTCCTTTTCTCAGTTTTAGTTTAAATTATGTCTACTTCTTCATTAATTTATACAATTATAATAAATAAAACCATTATATTTCTCACATAAAAAAGAGGAGTAAAATTACTCCTCTAATTACTTCATTAACATATGTCATTTTTAATTTTAGTACATTCCGTCCATTCCCATTCCTGGAGCACCTGGCATTGCTGGTTCTTTAGATGGGATATCAGCTACTGCTGCTTCTGTTGTTAAGAATGTTGAAGCTACAGATGCTGCATTTTGAAGAGCAGATCTAGTAACCTTAGTTGGGTCTACTATTCCACCTTTAATCATATTAATATATTGATCATGTAATGCATCATATCCTATACCTGGTTCGCTATTTTTAACTTTTTCAATTATTACTGAACCTTCAACTCCTGCATTAGCTGCTATTTGTCTTACTGGTTCTTCTAATGCTTTTACAATTATGCTTATTCCAACTTGAGTATCTGCAACATCTGAAGTTAATTTTGCCACTTCATTAATTACATTAACATAAGCTGTTCCACCACCAGCTACTATTCCTTCTTCAACTGCTGCTTTTGTTGCATTTAAAGCATCTTCAATTCTAAGTTTCTTTTCTTTAAGTTCTGTTTC
Organism: Clostridium sp. YIM B02555; assembly: GCF_022320955.1. Taxonomy (NCBI): domain Bacteria; kingdom Bacillati; phylum Bacillota; class Clostridia; order Eubacteriales; family Clostridiaceae; genus Clostridium; species Clostridium sp. YIM B02555. The sequence goes on from NZ_JAKJJY010000036.1 coordinate 29,682, forward strand.
AGTTGCTGCACCAACTTTAATTACTGCAACTCCACCTGCTAACTTAGCTAATCTTTCTTGTAATTTTTCTTTATCAAATTCTGAAGTTGTTTCTTCAATTTGAGCTTTGATTTGGTTAATTCTTTCTTTTATTCCATTAGAATCACCCTTACCATTAACTATAACAGTGTTTTCTTTATTAACCTTAACACTGTCAGCTGTACCTAACATATCAATAGTAACATCTTTTAATTCTCTTCCTAATTCTTCAGCTATAACAGTTCCACCAGTTAATGTTGCAATATCTTGTAACATTTCTTTTCTTCTATCTCCAAAGCCTGGTGCTTTAACAGCTACACAAGTGAATGTTCCTCTTAATTTATTAACTACTAATGTAGCCATTGCTTCTCCTTCAATGTCTTCAGCAATAATTAATAATTTTTTACCTGATTGAACGATTTGTTCAAGCACTGGTAAGATTTCTTGAATATTTGAAATCTTCTTATCAGTTATTAATATATATGGATTTTCTAAAACTGCTTCCATTTTTTCAGTATCTGTAGCCATATAAGGTGATACATATCCTCTATCAAATTGCATTCCTTCAACTACATCTAATTCAGTTCCCATTGATTTAGATTCTTCTATTGTAATAACGCCTTCATTTCCTACTTTCTCCATAGCATCTGCAATTAACTTACCAACTTCTTCATCAGCAGCTGAAATTGCAGCAACTCTAGCGATATCTTCTTTTCCATCTACTTGCTTAGAAATCTTTTTAATTTCTTCAACAGCTTTTTCTACAGCCATTTTAATACCAGTTCTGATTAAAATAGGATTAGCTCCAGCTGTTACATTTTTTAATCCTTCTCTGATTATTGCTTGTGCTAACAAAGTTGCAGTTGTAGTTCCATCTCCTGCTACATCATTAGTCTTTGTTGCAACTTCTTTAACTAATTGAGCTCCCATATTTTCATATGGATCTTCTAATTCTATTTCTCTTGCAATTGATACACCATCATTTGTAATTAATGGTGCTCCAAATTTCTTATCTAGTACAACATTTCTACCTTTAGGTCCTAAAGTAACCTTAACTGTATCTGCTAATTTATCTACACCTATTTGCATAGATCTTCTTGCTTCTTCACCGAATTTTAACATCTTAGCCATTTATATAACACTCTCCTTTTTTGTATGTTATTTATATCTTTCTATCTTCTTAAATTAAAATTATTTAGCAATGCACTCTCAATTATTCTACTATTGCTAATATGTCATCTTGCTTTAAAATAGTATATTCTTCACCATCAACTTTAACTTCTGTTCCTGCATATTTAGAGTATAAAACTTTATCTCCAACTTTTACATCCATAGGTACTCTATTTCCGTCTACGACAGCTCCAGGACCTACTGCAACCACTTCTGCTTCTTGTGGTCTTTCTTTTGCAGTACCAGTTAAGACTATTCCACTTTTAGTCTTTTCTTCTGCCTCTAATTTTTTGATTACAACTCTTTCACCAAGTGGTTTAATTTTCATGAAAAACCCTCCTTAAAATAATTATGTTATTACTGTTGCTTTTTCTGTTAGCACTCGTTACTGTCGAGTGCTAACATATTTATAATATCCTTTATATCCATATAATTCAAACATTACTTCTAATATTATACCCGATTTTTAAGCGAATATTACCTATTATCTCAAAATATATTTCATTTGCTTAAATTTTCTCAATTTTTCTTACTTTTTATTTACAATAAAAAACTCTACTCAAAAAAATACTCCTGAGTAGAGTTTATATCTACATTTAAGCTATAATAAGAAATATATATTTTTCCAAAAACAAACTATCTTTCTAAGTCAATATTATGATACTCTTCTAATGCCTTATTTGATAATACAGTTTTAATAGTTGTTTGTTGATTTATTTTTGCGAAAGGTGCCTTTGCTTTCATAACAGGTGCTATTTTTGCAGCGCCATTTATACATCCGCCTTCACACATCATTCCTTCAATGAAATTACCCGGTAATTTTCCTACTTTAGCCATAGTCATAGTTTTCTTTATCTCTGCTCCACCTGAAACTTTAACAGGTTTGAATTCAATTTCCACACCCTTTTCTTGGATGAAGTTTTCTATGGCTGCAGTTAAACCACCGCCTACCGCAAAATTTCTACCAAATATTGATGCTTGATCAACTACTATATCTTCACATTTTTCAGGCTCTATTTCAAATGCATCAAATAACGCAATTAATTCTTCAAAAGTTAATGCATAATCAATAGCATCCTTTATTGATTCAATCAATACTTCACTTTTCTTAGCAGTACAAGGTCCTATAAATACAACTTTAGCATCCTTATCCTTTGCTTTTATATATCTTCCTGTAGCTACCATAGGAGAAACAGTTCCTGAAATTCTTTCAGCTTGATCTGGCATCATTTTTTCAATATAACTTAAGAAACCTGGACAACATGAGTTTGTCATGTAGCTATCCCCTTTTTCCATTCTCTCTACAAATTCTGTACTTTCATGTACAGTAACTGCATCTGCGCCACATGCTGCTTCTACCATATCTGTAAACCCTAATGCTTTAATTGCATTTTTTACTTGTCCATATGTTGTCTTTGCGCCAAATTCACCTGTTATAGCTGGTGCAACTACAGCATAAATATTTTCTTTTTCCATTAATTTATTAACAACTCTGACTAATGAACTTTTATCTTCTATAGCACCAAATGGACATTCAGACATACACGCACCACAATTTACGCATTTACTTTCAGTAATCTCAGCTCTTAAATCGTCAGCATTATAGCTTAATGCTCCTGTTGGGCATGCCTTTTTACAAGGTCTCATATCTTCTGCAATAGCATCATAAGGACATACCTTATTACACATTCCACATTCTTTACATTTATCTGGATCAATATATGCTTTTCCATTAACATATGAAATTGCTCCAAAATTACATACACTTTGACACTTGTGTGCAACACAATTTCTGCAAGAATCAGTAACTTGGAACTTATTTGTTGGGCATCTATCACATGCTTCCTTTATAACGTACAATATCTGTTTTTCTTCATCTATCTCAACTAGTTCTCGTCCATTTTTGCCATTTGGCATATAACCTGCAGCAAGCTTTGCTCTTTCTAGTACTATATTTCTTTCTCTATCAACAGTTTCTCGATAATTAGGTTCATCTCCTACAATCATTTCAAAAGGAATTTTTTCTAACTCCTCTTTACAAAGTTTGTTTTCTTTTGCTAACACTACAACTCTAGTAAGAACTTCATGCTTTAGCTTTAAAAGTCGATTTTCAAATTGAAACATTAATATACACTCTCCCAAAAGTAATTTTAATATTATATTTAATAGCACGGCATAATTATAACACATACTTGTTAAAAATATAACAAATATCATATAAGTTTAAATTTTCTGATTTTTCCGCTCTAACAGTAATTTTTTGCCTATATTAATGCATAAAAATAATAAGTCAACACACTTTAAATTCTGCAGAATATTAAATCAATTTACTTATTGATTTAATATTAATTGTATATAAGGATTTTCCTTATTCATAACAGAATATAACTAGCTTAGTTGACTTATTTTCTATTCATATTTATTTGCTAATAAATTAAAACATCACACCTTAGGAAATATTAATCTTCAATTTCAATTTTGTTTTCTCTTGCATAATAAAATAAATATTGTTGTGCAAATCCTGAAAGCTTACCAAACTGTTTTCTTCCAAATATTCTAATTTTATTTAATGAAGAATTTTCTGCACCATAAAAATGAATCATTGCACGCTTAACCCAGACATCCACTGGAAATGCTGAAGTTTTACCCATAGAAAATAGCATAATACAATCAGCCACTTTGGCTCCTACTCCTTTGAATTCTTGAAGAGCCTCATGACACTCATCATCCTTCAAATTTTTAATATAATCTAAGTTATATTTTAGATAACTATTTTTTTTATCTAAATTCGAGTCATCCATCACCTTGTCAGATGCATAAACATTTTTAATCGTATCTAATATGTATTTACTTCTAAACGATGCTCCTGTTTCTTGTATTTCCTCCAACGTAGCATCTTTAATTTCATTTATGCTTGGAAATGCGTAATATGTTTTTTCTTTATATATAATTTCTTTTCCCCATTTGTTTGATATTTTATTCACAGTCTTTTTTATTGAAGGTATATTATTTCTTGCAGAAATTATGAAGCTGATTAACATTTCGAAAGGATCTTGATTTAAAACTCTCACTCCATATCCAAATTCTATACTTTGTTTAAGTAACGGATCTTTTGAAAGTTCTTGCTTTATTTCTGAGTAGTCCCTATCTAAATCAAAATATTTAATCCAAATTTCATTAACTTCCTCTTCTGTTGCATTATATATTATTATATTTGCACCTTCCTCTTTAACTTCAATCAATTTTCCAAATGCAATTACAATATAGTGACCTTCTGCAATTTCCTCAAATCTAAAAATTTGACCACATTCAAATATATGCTTTAATTTAAAATTTTTAACCTCCTCTATCACTATATAATTATCCTGAAATTTTACTGACTTATAATCCATTTATATCTTTCTCCCTTGAAAATCTATAATATTTTATTCTGCTTTTCTTTGAGAATAATTTCTTCTAAAATTTCTGCACCTGTTTCTATCATTAGTGTGCATTTTTTTACGTTAGTATATTCCTTTTTTAAATCATCACATTTAATATATCCCAATTTATCTTGTAAATTATTTATAAATTCTTGTGTCATTTCTTTTACTCTTGGACTTTTATGTCCGCTTATTTCAGTGAACATTACTCCAATCACACCTACTGAGGCAGTTATAACTCCACAAATATGACCAATTCCCATTCCTCCTCCAAATCCAGACATAACTTTCAAAGTTTCATTCGAAAGATTCAAATCATATTCTTCATTAGCTGCATATATAATACTTTCTGCACAATTTAAATCATATTTCTCTTCTCTATATTTTTTGACCATCTCTTTTAACATTAATTCCCCACCTTATCAAAAATGATTATTTATTAATATATTATATCACTTAATTCCAATATAATCCTCCAATTCAGAAAATTTATTAAAACTTCAAATTAAAAAGGCTTCAGAACATTGTCCCGAAACCTTTTATAGCTTAGATATTAGAAGTCAACCTTATTTCCATAATATATGCATTCAAATATCTTCTTCATTTCATCTTTATTTAATTGTCTTGGATTTGATCCAGTACAAGCATCTGCAATAGCTCTCTCAGAAATCATATCAACTTTTGCTTTAAATACTTCTTCATCAATACCATATTCTTTTAATGTAAGTGGAATTGACATCTTCTTATTGAACTCTTTAATTAAGTTTGTTAATGAATCTACTAATTCATCGTCAGTTGTACCACTTAATCCAAGTCTCTTAGCTATATAAGCATATCTATCTAATGCAGTCTTTTTATTAAAATCAATTACGTATGGTAGATAAATAGCATTTGCACATCCATGAGGTATATGGAATACTGCTCCTGTCTTATGAGCCATACTATGAGTTATTCCAAGTAATGCATTAGAGAATGCCATACCTGCTAAGCATTGTGAATAATGCATTTGTTCTCTAGCATCTTTATCTCCCTCATAAGATTTAAGTAAGAAATCACGAATCATTTCAATTGCTTGTAATGCTAATGGATCTGTAAATGGTGAATGTAATGTTGCTACATAAGCTTCAATAGCGTGAGTTAATGCATCCATACCTGTATGAGCTGTTAATGTAGCAGGCATTGTTTCTGCTAGTTCTGAGTCAACTATAGCTATATCTGGAGTTATATTAAAATCAGCTAAAGGATACTTTATTTCTGTCTTATAATCTGTAATTACAGAAAATGCTGTTACTTCTGTAGCTGTACCACTTGTTGATGGAATTGCAATGAATTTTGCTTTTTGTCTAAGCTCTGGTAATCCAAAAGGAACCACTGCTTTTTCAAAAGTAAAGTCTGGGTATTCATAGAATATCCACATAGCTTTTGCAGCATCTATTGGTGATCCTCCACCCATGGAAATAATCCAATCAGGACCAAACTCTCTCATTGTTTCAGCGCCTTTAAATACTGTTTCAACTGATGGGTCTGGTTCTACACCCTCAATTAATTTAACTTCTATACCAGCTTCTTTTAAATATTCTAAGGCTTTATCAACGAAACCGAATTTCTTCATTGATCCCCCACCAAGTACTAGTACTGCTTTTTTACCTTTTAAAGTCTTTAACTGCTCTAGTGATCCTTTTCCATAATAAATGTCTCTTGGTAATGTAAATCTCATCATAATTTTAATAACCCTCCTCAAAATATCCGTATAAGTATAGGAATTTTCAGAATTTTTCCTATATTAGATATATTTCTATAAAAATTCTAAAAATCCTTTACATTTGAAAAAAAATCTCAAAAGAATAGTTTCTCTTGAGATTTTTTATATTACTATTTAGAATAATCGTAGAATCCTTTTCCTGACTTTCTTCCAAGCCATCCAGCTCTAACATATTTTCTTAATAAACTACTAGCTCTGTATTTGCTATCTCCTGTTTCATTATATAAAACATCCATGATAGCTAAACATACGTCTAAACCAACAAGATCCCCTAATGCTAAAGGTCCCATTGGGTGATTAGCTCCAAGCTTCATAGCTGCATCTATATCTTCAGCAGATGCTACACCTTCTTGTAAAATGAAAGTAGCTTCATTTATCATTGGAATTAAAATTCTGTTTACAACAAATCCTGGTGCTTCAGCAACTTCTACTGGAGTTTTTCCGATTGCTTCTGATAATTCTTTAACTGTATCAAAAGTTTCTTGAGAAGTTGCAGCTCCTCTGATAACTTCAACTAACTTCATTATTGGAGCTGGGTTGAAGAAATGCATTCCGATAACTTTATCTGCTCTCTTTGTAGCTGAAGCAACTTCAGTAATTGATAAAGATGAAGTATTTGAAGCTAAAATTGTTTCTGGCTTACAAATACCATCTAATTCTGCAAAGATTTCTTTCTTAATTTTCATGTTTTCGATTGCAGCTTCAACTACTAAATCGCAGTCAGCAGCTAAATTCATATCAGTTGTTCCTGAAATTCTTGAAAGTATAGCTTCTCTATCTTCTTCAGTCATTTTTCCCTTTGTTACTAGTTTTTCTAAGCCTTTAGATATTCCAGCTATTCCTCTATCAACAAATTCATCCTTTATATCTCTTACGATTACTTCACAACCGTTTTGAGCGAATGCTTGAACGATACCAGCACCCATAGTTCCTGCTCCAAGTACAAAAATCTTTTTCATTGACTTTTCCTCCTCAAAATTCATAATTATAGATATCCTTAGTTAAAATACCACTATTTTAACTAAGGATTATTTTTTTGATTAATTTAATTAATTATTCAGCACTCTTAATTTCTTTAACTTGAGCTATTAATTCTGGGACTACCTTTGTAAGATCTCCAACTA
>NZ_JAKJJY010000037.1:0-30036 GCF_022320955.1 Clostridium sp. YIM B02555
ATCCTCTTATTTTTTATTATAACAAAAAAGTAGACATACTTTTTTAATGTCTACTTTCATCTTACAACTTCAAGTATAATCAAACTTTCAGCCTTTTTTTTGATGTGGTTTTAATGAAGAACTTTAAATTCATTGTTATAGTTAATATTTTACAATAGATAACGATTATCACTCACTATTGAAGTAAAAACTCATTTAGTGTAATATATATATTGAGAACTAAATATATGTGAGAGACTTTACAAGCTTAGAGAAGGTGATTTTATGAATTTACTTAATGGAGTTATAGGAAATGAATATATAGTTTTAAATATAAATGTTGATGAAAATATAGGAAGGAGGCTTCAAGCTCTTGGATTAACAAATGGAACAAAAGTAAAAATACTAAATAATAAGAAAAGTGGTTCAATTATATTTAAAGTTAGAGGAACAAGATTAGCTATAGGAAAGAAAATAGCAGAAGGCATTTTAGTCAGCGAGGAGGAATAGACGTGGAGAAATCATTAAATGTTGCCTTTGTGGGAAATCCCAATTGTGGAAAAACAACTTTGTTTAATGCTTATACAGGAGCAAAGCTTAAAGTCGCAAACTGGCCAGGTGTTAGTGTTGAAAAAAAAGAAGGCAGTTATAAATATCAGGGGAATGATTTTAAATTAGTAGATTTGCCTGGAATATATAGTTTGACCTCTTATTCAATGGAAGAAAAGGTATCTAGACAATATATCTTAGATGATGAAGTAGATGTTGTTGTTGACATAGCAGATGCATCAAGTTTAGAACGTAATTTATATTTAACACTTCAATTAATAGAACTTGGAAAGCCTGTCGTGCTAGCTTTAAATATGATGGATATAGTAGAGCAAAGAGGCATGGAGATTGACCTTCACAGACTTCCAGAAATGCTAGGAATTCCTGTGGTGCCTGTATCTGCAAGGAAGAAAAAAGGACTAGACATATTAATGCATGCAGTAGTTCATCATAAAGATAAAAAGCTGGACAATCTAGAGCATGAGCATAAAAATAATAAGATGAGTAAACATAAACATGATCATCATCAAGAATGTGTAGTTGTTTATAGTGATGAAATTGAAGAAAAAATTGACCTTGTATCTGAACGATTAGAAAACACATATGGAGTAATAAATAATGTTAGATGGCATGCAATTAAATTATTAGAAATGGATATTGAAATACAAGAAAAATATCCAGTTGATTTATCAGATATTATTGATAGAAATTATGAAGCAGACATTACTAATCAAAAATATGATTTTATTGAAGAAATTATTGAAGAAGTTTTAGTTAATAAAGATGAAAAAGCTGAAGCAACTGATAAGATTGATAGTGTATTAACTAACAGATATTTCGGCATACCTGTATTTTTAATTATAATGGCCTTAGTATTTTTCTTCACTTTTACTATAGGTGACTTCTTAAAAGGTGGTTTTGAAGTAGGATTAGATGCGTTTTCAGAAACAACAAAAACTTTACTGGAAAGTTTAAATGTTGGTGCTACTTTAACATCATTAATAGTAGATGGAATTATTGCAGGAGTTGGAGGTATATTAACCTTTTTACCTAATATTTTTATTCTTTTCTTAGCTTTAGGGTTTTTAGAGGATAGTGGGTATATGGCAAGAGTTGCTTATGTTATGGATGGCCTTATGGGTAAGATGGGGTTATCAGGAAGGGCATTTATACCAATGATATTAGGCTATGGATGTACAGTTCCAGCAGTGATGGCAGCACGTACCCTTGAAGATGAAAAAGATAGATTAAAGACTATTCTTATAACACCATTTATGTCGTGTAGTGCTAGGTTACCTATATACGTTTTATTTTCAGAAGTGTTCTTTCCAAATTATGCAATGGCAGTTGCTTTTTCAATGTATGTAATTGGACTAGTTGTTGCAATTTTAGTGGCTATTATTGCAGGGAAAATAGGATATAAGAAAGAAGTTAATACCTTGTTAATAGAACTTCCAGAATATAAAGCTCCTAATGTAAGAACAATAGCAATATATGTTTGGGAAAAGGTTAAAGATTATTTATCAAAAGCAGGAACAACAATTTTTGTGGCTTCAATTTTTATGTGGTTTATTTTAAATTTCAATTTTACTGGAATGGTAGAAGATATCTCTCAAAGTTTTGGTGCAAGCATAGGAAGAGGATTGGTGCCGGTATTAAAGCCAGCAGGTCTTGGAATGTGGCAAATAGTTGTAGCACTTATATCTGGAATAGCTGCTAAAGAAGTAGTTGTATCAAGCTTTACAGTATTATTCAGTGTTACTAATATAACTTCAGTAGCTGGAATGGCAGCGATGGCTGGAAGCCTTGGAGAATATGGCTTTGGACCACTTAATGCATACTCACTTATGATATTTTGTCTACTATATACGCCTTGTATGGCCACAATTGCAACGGTTAAGAAAGAAACAAATTCATGGAAATTTACAATATTTATGATCTTATTCCAATTGGCTGTAGCATGGGGAATGTCAACACTAGTATTCCAAATTGGATCTTTATTTTAGGAAAATAATAATTATTTTAAATAAGATTTTAGGAGAGTGATAGAGATGACAACTTACATAATTTTGGCACTTATTGGTGCATATGTTGGATATGTTTTATATAAAAAATACAAAGATATAAAAAAAGGAAAGTTTTGTAATTGTGGCTGTGATAGCTGTGATTCTAAGAAGAAATGTCATAAATAAAGTTGTATAGAAAAATGAAGGAATACAGGTTAATTGCCCTAAAGTTCCTTCATTTTTTTATAAAATGTAAAATAATATTAAGTATATTTTAATGGCTTTATTTATCCACTTTAAATTTATCAATAAGTTCTCCTTTTGAACTTATTGCATATACTTCAATACCTCTAATAGTAATATCAATGACAACAAAATGGAATTTAGCAATAGGGGCTATTACAATTCCATTTTTATCTTTAAACTTATCTTTAAGTTTTTCTCCACAGCCACCTGTTATAACTTGATAAATGCTCTTCCCATAGTTTATTTCACGCCTCGAATAATTATGTTCATGGCCTGAAAATACAATATCTATATTATTGTCATTAACTAACTTCCAAAAAGCATCTCTATGTTCTGGAAAACTGTCGAGACAATTGCCATAATGTGCACCGGTAGGAAAAGCAGGAGAATGAACAAATACAATCTTATTTTTTATATCCGCTGAAGCAGCTTCTTTAAACCATAAAAGTTGTTTCTTTGAAATTTTGTGTATCTCATTAAAGTGAAAAGAGTTTAATATTATAAGTCTGGTGTCCTCAAAATCAACATGGTATACTGTCTTGTTATAATCTCTAAGTTCAGAATCAGGCAACATATCCTTGTAAAATATGCTGAAAATTTTTTCGAAGCTATCGTCTTCAGGTTCATTATTGACCTCATGATTTCCAAGCACTGGTATTAAAGGAGTTCTTGGATAATATTTTTCTATTAAACTTCTTAAGTTTTGAAGTTGGTTAGTTACTTCCTTTTCTTTTTTGCTGCCAGCAATGTTATCGCCACCTAATATAATATAATCAACATTAGGAATTAACTTACAAGATTCAATTAGAAGTTTTGATAATACTTTTCTATTAATACCATTGTCTTTACCTTTTGAATCATTTAAAACTAAAAATCTCATTTTTATATCACCACCAAAAGCCAAAATTATTTATTAAGTGTTCAACCTTTCTTTTTATATTTTTTCTTAGAATAATTTATCCATTGAATATATAATTCTGGTCTGTTATCTTTTAAAAAATTAAAAAATTCTTCTTTGTATCCAATATCCTCTAAACCACTAATAAGTAAATTTGGTATTGTTGATCTTTTTTTCATTGCTTTGGCTGTATCTATGAGCTTTAGTTCAACAGAAGGTAATACTATAATATGAAAAATTGCAGCATCTTGTCTTAAATATCCTACCTTAACCATAGCATCATATAGCTTAATAATTTTGCTTGAGATTTGACCAGTAAGCTTTTTTGTCAGCAAATATTCATTTAATTCAACTCCATTAATGTATTCTCTGATGATGTACTTTTCTCCAAATTCATAGAGCCTAGGGAAATGTTCATCTTTTTGAGCCATTATTAGTGAGTTTACTTCATTATTGCAATCTTTCTTTTTTTTAAAGATTTTTATACACTTTTGAGAGTTTATTTTATATACCTTACCTTGAGTACCCTTGCCTATAAGTTCTAAACCTTTTATATTCAGCTTGATGCTTATCGCCTGTTTCGAAAATAATCCAATATCATACTATGCTTAGGATAGTATTTCTATAACAGGAAATGTTGTATAAAGATTTAAATTTTATTTTTTGTTGAATATAAACATATATAAAGAAGCAAAAAATATTACAATATATCCAATGAAGCTTAGAATGTCTGGAAGGATTCCAAATAAGCATAAGCTAATTAAGGCCGAAAAAATTATATTTGTATAATCAAAAATAGAAATTTCTCTGGCTGGAGCGTATTTATAGGCAAAAGTTATACCAAATTGACCAAGACTGGCAGAGATGCCAGCACCAATAAGGAAGAAAAATTGAAGTAAGGTCATTGGTTCGTATGATAACAGCATTAAAGGGAATGTTATTATGCTTGAAAAAAATGAAAAATAGAACACTATGGTATTAGGGGCTTCTTTACCACTTAATGCTCTCACACAAGTATAGGCACCAGCAGCTGCTATACCTCCTAATGCGCCGATTAGAGAAGGTATTATCTCTAAATTAAAAGCAGGTTTAATTATAAATAGTGCTCCTATGAAGGCAATTATTATTGATATAATTTGTTTTGAATTAATTTTTTCATTTAGAAATAACCATGAAAATATTATAACAAAGAAAGGACTAAGCTTATTTAACATATTTGCATCAGATAAAACTAACCTATCAATTGAATAAAAATTGAAAATAATTCCAATGGTCCCTAAAGTGGATCTGATAATTAAAAGTTTTTGATTTTCTTTTTTGCCAAAAAAGCTAGTTGAATTTTTTAATATAAGTCCAAAAGCAACGATTAATGAAATTGCATTCCTAAAAAAGGTTTTTTGAAAAGAAGGAAGGTCCCCAGATAGCTTAATAAATGCTGACATCATAGCAAAGCCAAATGCGGATAATATTATAAAAATTATTCCTTTTGTTTTATTGTCTAATTTACTAAAATTCATTTTAATCTCCTTAAAATTTTAAAGTGTGCCTAAAATATAATTAAATTTTTATTAGATTTTAATTAATAAAATAAGAATATATAGAGGCTTAAAAATAATATATCATATACTATAATCGATGTAAAAGAAAGTCATTGTCGTTTAAGAGTAGGAGATAATAAATGGAAATAAAACAAATAGAGCATTTTGCTTTTTAAATTCTAGATGAAAAGACTTTCTTAAAATAAATATAATACAACGAATGTTGATGAAATTTATATAAATTCATCTCATTGTATTAAATTTTATTTTTAGAAAGTCCTGATATATTATAATTTTATGGATAATATATATTTTATTTTTAGTTATTACGAGCTTGTCTGTATTCATGCGTTAAGTTTTTCAGTGTGTGCAAACTGAAAATACAATTTGGTTAATCACGCAAATAGGTATAAAATATACAATTCATATTAACAAATTATATGATATAGGGAGCTATGTGTATTCATTGTTAATATAGCCATAAAATATTTAACAAATTAAGTTATAGTAAACTAGGTTTAATAAGTTAACATTTTAAGATTATTTCGTAGTTAACTTTATGCAAGTGCTATTTTTTTTCCAAAATCTAAACACTCTTGTTCATTGCCATCAGGCTCATTTTGAATTATTAATGGGGTATCTATTATAGAACAACCATATCCAATCATTCTTTCTTCAAAATCTCTCATCCATTGACCATCACCCCAGCCATAAGAACCAAAAAGTGCAACTTTTTTACCTGACACTTTAGATGAAATTTCATCTATAAAAGGATCAAATTCAGATTCCTCAAGTACCTCATCACCCATAGCTGAACAACCTAAAACAAGTATTTCATCTTTTAAAAGTTCATCAACATTTACATCTGAAACAGATGTGACTTCAGCGTTTTTGCCAGCTTCTACAATTCCGTTTTTTATTAGTTCAGCCATTTTTTCAGTATTACCTGTTCCTGACCAATATATTATTTTCATTAAAGTATCACTCCTTTGATTAAATAAATAATTATGAAAATCATTCTCAATAAGATATTACAACTAATATACAATTTTGTCAAGTATTAGTTCTTGGAAATGTTTTAAAATAAAATTGGCATATGAGTATTTAATATATCAATGAACTTTTTATTTAGCAAAGGTTCCGTCAGAACATTGTTACAAGTAAATTTAAGAGTATCTAAGCTCATAGAAAGTTCTTCGGCTATGAACTCATCATAATCAGACCAACCAATTGAATTCTTTATAAAGTCGAATACATCGGAAGGTGAATCAAATATCTTTAAAAATATTTTTTGATCAAAATCTTTATCCCATTCATTATTAAATTTTTCACAAAATGACTTCAAAGCTATATTTAGCAGCTTTTCATCAAATAGCCATAAATTGTTTAAGAAGTCGTAAGAATTATTTATAGAATTAATCATATTTAAATCAATATCTTTAGTATATTCAAGGACTTCACTAACAACTGTTGGATATGGTGATAGTGGTATATAAAAATCAAGGGATTTGCGATCAAACCAAGTAAAAAAGGCTGTAGGAAGGAAAACATGCTCTAAAAAGCCTAATAACTTATAAACAGATGGATAAACAGCAAAACCAAAGTGTACTATGTTTTTTTCATTATCTAGGATTCCAGTATAAATTATTCTTGACTTTTTAGTTATGCATTCATTTTCAAAATAACCTTCCCATAAATTATCATTTCTAAGAATTTTATGTTCCCAGAAATAATGACGCTTATATGGATTCTTACAAATATTTTTTTCACTTTTTATATTGAATTTCAAATTCGTAATACCTCCTTTTTATATTGATTAATCATAAAGATAACTAAATATTTGAAAATCAAATATTTAGTTATCTTTTAAGAGTAATTAATTATTAACTTAATCTTGAATAGTATTCTACAACTAAGGAATCATTTATTTCAATAGGTACTTCATTTCTAAGAGGATGTCTTAGAAGAGTGCCTGAAAAATCATTTTCAGTTTTATCTAAATATGGATATTTATTTAAATAATTAGATAAAAAATTATTTTTAAATAATTCATTTTTTTGTGATTTTTCTCTTAAAGTAATTACATCTCCAATGCTTACATTAAAGGAAGGTATATTTACTTTGCTGCCATTTACTAAAAAATGTCCATGCACCACCATTTGGCGTGCTCCAGCTAATGAATTCGAAAATCCAAGTCTGTACACTATATTATCAAGTCTACATTCTAATCTTTTAATTAGAGAATAGCCAGTTTGCTCCTTATCTTTAAGAGATTTTTTCACATAAGTTGAGAATTGTTTTTCCATTACTCCGTAATATGCTCTTAAACGTTGTTTTTCTAATAATTGTATACCGTAAGAAGAAAGTTTTTTAGCATTTCTTGCACTGCCATTGTTTGCTCTCTTCATTGCATTAGGATGTCCTATAACGTTTAATCCTAATCTTCTACATAATTTAAATCTCGGTGTTCTCATTTTTGCCATAATAATTATCATCTCCATACAGAAATTTGCCGCGATAAAATTAAGCCTGAAAATAATATAGCATAAAATAAATAAAATGTAAATGAAAATCATTATCAATAATGCTGTTATATAAATTAATAGATATTATTCAATTTCAAGTGTTTAAAGTTCTTTTTATAACACTAGACAATTTGTGTAAATTGTATTAAACTGATATTAGTTAGTCAAAACTAACCAATATTAGTTTAATTTGAATATTTACAAGAGTTAATTATTGCTGAGATAATTGTAAAAATTCTAACAATAATAAATATAGTTATAGGAATTATAGAAAGAAATTAGAGTATTATATTATTGGGTTAGTTAAGACTAACTTGATGAAGATATTAAGTAGGAACAATTAAGGAAGAGTTAAAATATTTTAGTTGTTAGGGCAAAACATATTAACTAGATAATCGCTAACATTAAAAGAATACACATAATGAATTTTGTTTAGAAAATTTTTATTATAAAAAAGGAGAGATGATAAATGAGTATTGTTATAATTGGTGGACATGATCGAATGGTATGTGAGTACAAAAGAATATGTAAAAATTATAATTGTAAAGCAAAAATATTTACGCAAATGCCTAACAATTTAGGTAAACAAATAGGAAAACCAGATTTACTAGTCCTATTTACAAATACTGTATCTCATAAAATGATACAATGTGCTTTAGCTAATTTAGATTCAAATAAAGCAGAACTTATTCGATGTCATCAGAGTAGTGGTACTGCATTGAAAAAAATATTAGATTGTAAATTTAGTAATAGTAAATAGTATAAAAGATGTTAGGAAGGAACTTTTGAAATATAAAATTTTAGATATTTTTATGTCAATAAAGCAAATCATGTATATAAAATATAACTCATTATAAGGGATAACCACAATTATAAAAAAATAATTGTGGGTTAATTTTTGAATATATTTTTTTCTACATATTTTTTTATTGCTTCAAAACTTTCAGTACTTATAACATGTTCAATTCTACAGGCATCTTCAGTAGCAATCTGGGCATTTACTCCAAGAGATTCTAACAAACTAGATAGTAAAGTGTGTCTTTCATAGACCATACTTGCTATTTTTTTCCCCTCTTTAGTTAGAGAAATGTGACCTTCATCTGTTATAATTATGTATTCCTTTTCGCGGAGATTCTTCATAGCAACACTCACACTAGATTTCTTAAAATTGAGTTCATTAGCAACATCAACAGAACGAACAGCAGGCAAGTTTTTGCTTAATATTAAAATAGTTTCTAAATAATTTTCGGCTGATTCATTTACATTCATATTACAAACCTTCCTTCTATAAACTTTAAGCAGTTAAGTTCAATGATTATCGACGTAAGTATATCATAATATATAGTCAACATCAAATATTATAGTCTTCTAGGGTAAGAATTTTTGCTAAAAAAATTAGTATTAGAAAAGTTTTAATTTGGTAGCTAAATATATATCTTAGAGTTTGTAATAAAAAATAACAGAAGTATAATTGTATGGGGTTAAAAATGACTAGCTGATTTTAATTTTATATTCTTTGTTAGTTGATTTAATAATATAGATAGGAGCATGCCTAAATTTTAAATAATAGAGAAGGTGATACTTTTGAAAGTATATGAATTTGGAAATGATGAAAACTTGGCTATTATGTTATTGCCTGGAACCTGCTGTCATTGGAAAAATAATTTTTCTCGGGTAATAGATTTGTTAGCAGAAGATTTTTTTGTTGTATGTGTATCCTATGATGGTTTTGACGAAACAGAAAAAACAGAGTTTCGTGATATGCTCACTGAAGTAGCAAAAATTGAAGATTATATTAAGCAAAGATTTAATGGGAAAATACATGCTGTATATGGGTGCTCTTTAGGAGGTTCTTTCGTAGGTTTGATGGTGCAACGAAAAAAAATTCATATGGAACATGGAATTTTAGGCAGCTCAGATTTGGATCAAGCTACAAGACTAATTGCTGTAGTTCAAACAAATCTTATGGTTTTATTATTTTATGGGATATTGCATTGTGGAAGAATTCCTAGATTCCTTAGAAAATATATGCTAAAAAAGTGTGGAGAAGAGTATACAAAAAATGCACTTTATATGATGGGTGTAGGTGGTGTTGATATGTCCTTTGTTACTAAGAAGAGTATGAAAAATCAATTTTATACTGATCTTATAACAAAACTAGAGGACAATATTGAAGTACCAAATACAACAATTCATTGCTTGTATGCTGCTAAAATGGGAGAACAATATAAAAATAGATATGAGCAGCATTTTATTAGACCTCATATTATCCAACATGGTTTATTACATGAAGAACTTCTTTTATGTGGGCCAAATAAATGGATTGAGATTGTTAAACATTGCATATTATAAAATTGTATATTGAAGCTGTCGATTAGGTGTGTATTTAGTGAAAATTTATTAAGGGGATGAAGGTTAATGAAAATATTAATATATGGAGCAGGTGTCGTAGGGTCTTATGCGGCTCATGAATTAAAAAGGGTAGGTCATAAGGTTACAATTCTTGCAAGAGGCAAAAGATATCAAGAACTAAAAGAAAAAGGCTTAGTAATTAGACATTGGCTACAAAGAAAAACAACAGTAGATAAAATTAATATAGTAAAAGAGTTACTGATAGATGAGCAATATGATGTGACTTTTGTAGTCATGCAGAACTTGCAAGTAAAAGAGGTATTGCAAGCAATCAGTGCCAATGTTAGATGCCCTTTATTTGTGTTTGTTGGTAATGAAGATAAAGCAAAAGAAATAAGAGAGGAAATTAGAAAAACATCGACAAGTAATCCTAGGATACTTTTTGGTTTTTTTAGTATCGGTGGAAGACGTGAAGAGAGTAAAGTGATTAGCGTACATACAAAATATCCAGATTTTGATATTGGGGATTTAGATGGGAAGAATGATTATAGACCTATTATAGAAAAAATATTTATGGAAACAAGGTTTAAAGTGCATTATCACAAAAATATGGATGATTTTTTTAAGACACATATAGCATTGATTATGCCGCTTGCATATTTAGCATATATGTCAAATTGTGATTTGAAAAAAATAGCATGGAATAAAAAGGCTTTAAATGCTGTTATTGATGCAATATTAGAAGGCTGTGATGTATTAGTTAAGTTAGGATATAAAATTGATCCTGAAAATACTTTGAAACTGCTAAAAAATCACAGAAAAATAGTTTATTATGGATTAAAGATATGTGCACTAACACCTGTTGGCAGGCTTGCAATAAGTGATCATTGTAAATCAGCATATTATGAAATGGAATATTTAGATAGAGCACTTTTAGAATTGATTAAAAAATCAAATATGTCAACACCTAATATAAGTAGCCTCAGAGAATATCTTATTAAATATGAACATTAAAAGAATATTCATAACTACTTACAATTAACTTGTTTTTATTTTGGAGCTAAATATGTTATTTTGGGTTAGAAGTTAAATGTTCATCAGAGTATAATTTAATTAGGTTAGTTAGAACTAACTCATTGCGATATTTCTATTAAGAAAATATGTAGCTAGATTAGAGGTGAATTTGTTTGAAAAAAATTTATATTGAAGAAAATATTGATATTTGTTTATTTGAAGTTTTACCAGGAATAGTTATTCGTTATGAAGATTTTGAGAATAAGGATTTGGTAGAAGTTGCCAATAAGGTAAATGTAAAAGATATACAAGATGAAATGATAGAAATTAGTTATTGTCATGAGGGAAATATAGAATGTGTCTTTGAAGGTGGAGGATGTGTATATATGAGGAGTGGTGATTTATATGCAGGATTAGTAGAGAAATATCCTCCAATAGTTAGTACATTACCAGCTGCAAAATATAAAGGAGTATCTATATACTTGTATGTTAATAAACTGTCTTATTCTATGCCAGGAATTTTAAATTATGCTTTAGGAGATATAAATGAATTCAAAGAAAAGTTATTTCCTACAGAAAAGTATTTTTGGAAAGTTGGAAATTGTATCAACTGGGTTGGAGGAAAGATCGAAAGAATTTTTTTAGATTTAAATAATTTACCTAACTTAAAAGAAAAGGCGAAAGATAATTATATGAAAATTAAGGTGGTAGAACTTCTTTTGCTATTAAGTGAGACTTGCGCCAATGGAAATAAAGCTAAAAACAAATATTACTTAAAATCTCAAACAGAACTTGTGAAAAATATTCATGATGAGATTATTAACGATTTATCTAAGAATTTTACTCTAAAAGAATTGTCAGATAGACATGGCATCAGTCAAATTGGACTAAAGAACTGTTTTAAAGCTATGTATGGTAAAAGTATTGCAAAATATACAAAGGCTTACCGAATGGAATATGCTGCAGCGATGCTTAGGAAGACTGATGAAACTGTTATGAATATATCAGCAAGTGTTGGATATGAAAATCAAAGTAAATTTGCAGCGGCTTTTAAAGAGGTTTTTGGAGTGAAGCCAACTGAATATAGGAAAGGAGATATGGCAACATATAAAATTTAAATATATTAAATCTAATTAATAAAGGTTTGATAAATATGATAAAAATATGTACGGGTTAGTTGTGACTAACATGTTTGTAAAGAGTTTAAATAGGTCAGTTTTAAATAAAAGGAGAGGTTTTGAAATGAAAAAGGAATCTAGTATGTCAAAGTTATTTGGATATGCCGGAAAATTTAAATATCTAACAATAGCTTCTTGGATATTATCTGGGGCAAGTGCACTTTTTGCATTAATACCATTCGTGTATATATGGAAAATTATTAAAGATGTATTGGAGGTTTCACCAAATTACAGTGCAGCTGAAAATCTATCATATTATGGTTGGATGGCAGTAATTTTTTCGGCTTGTTCTATGGTTATTTATATAGGAGCTTTAATGTGCTCTCATATAGCGGCTTTTCGTGTTCAGGCAAATATGCGATCAAGAGCTATGCATCATATTCTCACCTTACCTTTAGGATTTATGGATGATGTTGGAAGTGGGAAGATTAGAAAAATTGTAAATGAGTCTAGTGCAGCGACTGAGACTTACTTAGCTCACCAATTGCCTGATAGAGCAGGTGCTTTAGCAACTCCAATTGGTCTGCTTGCTATGCTTTTGGTATTTGATTGGCGTCTTGGAATGCTAAGTTTAATACCTGTTGTGATTGCTTTTATTATTATGTCAGCAATGACTGGAACCAAGATGAAGCAAAAAATGAAAGAATATCAAAACTCTTTAGAACAGATGTCAAATGAAGCAGTTGAATATGTGCGTGGTATACCAGTAGTAAAAACCTTTGGACAGTCTGTATTTTCGTTTAAGCGATTTAAAAGCGCCATAGACAGTTATGAAAAGTGGGTTATTTCTTATACTAAGGATTTACGTATGCCAATGGTATTTTATACTACAGCTATTAATTCAGTTTTTGCTGTATTAATAGCTGCGGCTTTAGTTTTTACCCAAAATGGAGTTACAAATGAGTTTTTATTAAATCTTTTGTTCTATATTATAATTACGCCTATTATAACAGTTACATTAAATAAAATTATGTTTTCCAGTGAAAATATGATGATAGTTGAGGATGCATTAGAGCGTATTGATAGCATAATGGACATGAAGCTACTAGTAGAAACCAAAGCACCTAAAAATCCAAAAGATAACTCAGTGGTACTTAAGGATGTGTCCTTTCACTATAAAGATGCAAAAGAAAATGCCTTAAACCGAATTTCATTGAAAATTAATCCAGGTGAGCATGTAGCTTTTGTTGGTCCCTCTGGAGGTGGGAAAACAACTTTAGCTAGTGTAATAGCTCGTTTTTGGGATGTAGATAGTGGGGAAGTTTTAATTGGAAACGCAAATGTTAAGGATATTCCAAAAGAAGAATTGATGAATATAGTATCCTTTGTATTTCAGGACAGTAGACTTTTGAAAACTTCCATTTTGGAAAATGTTAGACTTGCCAAACCAAACGCCACAAGGGAAGAAGTATTAAAAGCACTAAAAGATACTCAGTGTGAGGATATTATAGAAAAAATGACAGATGGAATTGATACTATAATTGGAACAAAAGGAAATTACCTTTCAGGAGGTGAGATGCAACGTATTTCTATTGCAAGGGCTATGCTAAAAAATGCTCCTATTTTAATACTGGACGAGGCTACAGCTTTTGCTGATCCAGATAATGAATCAAAGGTACAAGAGGCGTTTTCAATTTTATCAAAAGGAAAAACAGTATTTATAATAGCACACAGACTTTCTACTGTTACAGAAACAGATTGTATCTATGTTTTAAAAGATGGAGGTATCTGTGAATTTGGAGCTCATTCAGAATTAATACAACAAGAGGGATTATATTCACATATGTGGAACCAATATAATAGTGCTGTAAAATGGAAGGTTGGTGTTAAAAGTGAAATTAATTGAAAAACTGCAACATAAGTATGCACTTTCTGAAAAAGGTGCAAAAGACATGATAAAAGCATTCATCGCTTGTACTTTATCATATATTGTGCTAATGATGCCTGTAGGACTTCTTTATTATCTGGTGGGAGATTTGATGCATAATAATATTGGAGGAATTAATCTCTCCTACTATATAATTGGTATTGCAGTATGTTTAGTGTTAATATTCATTACAACATATTTTCAGTATAATGCAACATTTTTAGCAACATACATAGAAAGTGGGATTAGGAGAATATCCTTAGCTGAAAAACTAAGAAAACTTCCTCTTTCTTTCTTTGGAAAAAAGGATTTGGCGGATTTAACAAGTACGATTATGGCTGACTGTTCTACGCTGGAAACTGCATCTTCTCATTGGATTCCAGAGCTTATAGGATCTATTATTTCAACCTTTTTAGTTGCAGTGAGCTTATTCTTTTTTGATTGGCGTATGGCAATAGCAGCTTTATGGGTGCTTCCTGTTTCATTTATAATTGTCTTACTTTCATCAAAAGTACAATATACACTAGGAAAAAAACAAATGGGTGTAAAAATGGCTTGTGCAGATGGAATTCAAGAGTGTTTAGAATCTGTTAGAGATTTGAAAGCAAACAATGCAGAAGCAACATATATGGGTCAATTGGATATAAAAATTAAAAATGTAGAAAAACGTTCAATAATTACAGAACTTGGAACTGCCATTTTTGTTGCATCAGCCCAAATGATTTTAAAGCTTGGAATAGCTACCGTTGCACTTACTGGTGGAATGCTTCTTGTAGATGGAAGTTTGGATGTTTTGACTTTCTTTATGTTTTTGCTTTTGGTATCAAGATTATATGATCCTATGCAAATGTCATTGCAGAATTTAGCAGCTATTATTGCAGCTAATATCCAGTGTGAACGTATGAATGAGATACTTGAACATGATGTACAGACTGGTGTTGAAGCACTCACAAATAAAGGTTATGACATTGTATTTGACCAAGTTGAATTTGCATATGCTAATAAGGAAACTGTATTAAAAAATGTATCCTTTACAGCTAAACAAGGAGAGGTTACTGCATTAATTGGACCATCTGGTGGTGGAAAAACTACGGTATCAAGATTAGCAGCACGATTTTGGGATATTAAAAAAGGGAAAATTACTATTGGAGGTATGAATATTTCAAAAATTGATCCTGAAATATTAATGGGATTACATTCAATTGTATTTCAAGATGTTACTTTATTTAACAATACTATTATGGAAAATATCCGTATTGGAAGAAAAAATGCTACAGATGAAGAAGTAATACAAGCTGCAAAACTTGCTCATTGTGATGAATTTGTAGAGAAATTGCCAAAAGGATGGAATGCAATGATTGGTGAAAATGGCTCTGAACTTTCAGGTGGTGAACGTCAAAGAATATCAATTGCAAGAGCCTTTTTAAAGAATGCACCTATTATATTATTAGATGAAGCAACAGCTTCACTAGATGTTGAAAATGAAACTATAATACAAGAAGCATTATCAAGACTTATTGAAAATAAAACAGTACTTATTATTGCACATAGAATGAGAACAGTAACAGGTGCGGATAAAATTGTAGTCTTAAAGGATGGTATTGTAGCGGAACAGGGAAGTCCAGAGAAATTAGTAAAAGAAGGAACAATATATAAGCATATGGCTGAAATTCAATTAGAAGCAGCTTCTTGGAAGATTTAGGTTTCCTTAAAAATAATAAAATAGTATAAAGTAATTGGAAAGTTAATTTTGTATAAAATGCAAGGTTAACTTTTTTTATTAAAAATTGAAAGTAATTATTGTTTGATTATAAAGAGTAATACGAAGTTATATTTGATTAAATAAAATCAGAAGAGTATAATTTTAAAATGTAAATTTTATTGTTAATTTGCAAACGCATTATTAAATTAGCGAGGTGGAAAATGTCTAAAGATTTAATCAAAAAAATATTCAATTTTAGGGCTACTGAAATAAATAAATTTAGTAAAAAGAAATTAGTGCTTGGTGCAATATTGATAATAATATCTTTAATAAGTTTGTTCTTTATATCTAATAATGAAAGTTTCTATGATAAACCAATAGGTAAAATAATTTCAATAGAAGAAAAAGAATTTGATAAAAAGACAGATGATGGAAAAATAGAATTAATGAAAAATCAAAAAATTAAAACAATCATAATGAATGGAAATCATAAAGGGGAAGTAGTTGAAGCTAATAATATAACTTCATTTTCACAAGTTAATGATCTTAATTTAAAGGTAAATGATGAGGTCTTTTTATCAATTACTGATAATGATAACCATAATATATCATCTGTAAAAATAACTGAATTTAAACGAGATAAATATATTGTGTTAATAATGATCATATTTATTATTCTAATACTATTAGTTGGACAAAAAAAAGGTATTAGATCCTTAGCAAGTTTAATTGTGAATATTATTATTTTGCTTATTATAACTGAATTGTTCACTAAGGGTTACTATTTAATGATATGTTCAATAATAGCTAGTATACTTTTTATAATTTTTTCTATTGTTATAGTTAGTGGTAGAAACAAGAAAAGTTTTGCAGCAATAGTTGGAACTTTAACGGGAACATTAATATCAATGATAATAGCAGGAGTTGTTATTAAAATAAACAATTGGAGTGGGGTCCACTTTGAAGAAATGGATTTTCTTACTCAGCCTCCAGAAACAATATTTTTCATAGAGTTAATTATAGGAACCTTGGGAGCAATAATGGATATTGCAATTTCAATTTCTTCAGCGGTTAAGGAATTATATGATAAGAATCCTAATACTAGTAGAAGAGTCATAGTTAGATCTGCAAGAGAAATTGGACAAGACATTATGGGAACTATGTCTAACACTTTAGTTTTTGCATATTTAAGTGGCAGCATACCAACTATATTGTTATTTTTAAGAAATGGTGTACCTATTACCTATATAGTCAGCATTGATCTATCGCTAGAATATATGAGAGCAATTGTTGGAAGCATTGGAATTGTATTAAGTATTCCTATTACAATATATGTTTCGATTTTAATTCTTAAAAATCATAATATGGGAGAAATTTAAGTTATGAATATTATATTAATATTACTAGTAATACTATTAATTCTTATGGCAGCTGTTGGTGGTGGAAGAGGAATACAATCCTTCTTTACATTAATTTTAAATTTTGGTACGTTATTTTTTATGCTCATACTAATCGGTGCTAAAATTGATCCAATTAAAGTTACTTTTATAGGAGCAATGATTATTAGCTTTTTTAGTTTATTTTTCATTAATGGGTTTAATAAAAAAACATTTGCGTCGCTGCTATCTGTTATAGCAGTAATACTAATAGTAATGCTTGCAACGTATAAACTGGGAATAAATGCACAAATACAAGGCTTTAGTAATGAACAAATAGATCTGGTTTCGTTTTATTCTTTATATGTTCAAATTGATTTTTCTAAAATAGTTGTCTGTGAAATATTGATTGGATTGTTAGGGGCGATTATTGATGTATCCATATCAATATCTTCAGCTATGAATGAAATTTATAAGAATAATTCACTTATATCAAAACATGAATTATTTAAATCAGGCATGAATATAGGAAAAGATATTTTAGGAACAATGACAAATACATTATTTTTTGCATATATAAGTGGTTTTATGACTTTAATGATATATTTCAATCAACTTAATTATTCTTTTGCAACAATAATAAATGCAAAGGTATTTTGTTCAGAAGTATTTCAGTCAATGTGTTGTGGTATAGGAATTATTTTAATTATACCTATTACTGCTTTTTTTACATCGGAATTAATATTTGTTAAATGGAAAAATAAAGAGAGAATTAGTGTAATAGAATAAAAAAATACCTTCCAAGAAGTAAGAATCATGATAACTTATATCTTCTTGGAAGGTTTTATATAAATTTTATGGAATGTATATTATTAAGGAAATTTAAAATAGTTTGTTTGTGTTCATTTTGTGAATTTTCAGGTATGTGGACTGAAAATCCTAATTATGGCTAGTAAATATATAATTTGGAGGATTATATATACTGTACTTTTTTATTAAAGGAGCTTTTTATGCTTAAAGCTAGGTCATGCGATGAGTTTCCTTTAAGCATAGTTTTTATTGTATATTCTTTTATTTTATCATAGTTGTTAAAAATTATTTTTGCTCTATTACTGTCGTTATATACTTTCCAGTAACCGCATAATAAACATTTTTTGGGTTCACATTCCATAAAATCTTTGACGTCTTTAATAGGTATTCCGAGGAATAACCCAAGTTCGTGAGGACAATGATATTGAGCATATCTTGATTTTAGTGTATTAACATAAGTATCAATAGAAGAATTTTTAGAATAGCCTAGATTAATTAAAAAATCTTGATTTTGCTCATAATTTAAATATTTTTCTAGTAAGGATTCTTCATAAATCATAATAATAAGTGCAGTGGAATCATTTCTTAATTCAATATAGTTTAAGTTAATATCTTTTATAAATGAATGCCCAAAACTTTTCCAACTATTATATAATTTGTGCTTATTCTTTTTCAATGTTATTGTAACAGCTGGTTTAACTCCTGCAATTATCAAAGACACATTGTAAACCAAAAAAGTTTCAATATATTCTTTATCTTCTAATGAATTTAATTTGTTGTGAAAATCTAAATATCCCATTTTTATATCACCGCCAAGTTATTTTTATGCTGAAAAATTTTCTACATATTCTTATTGTTTCCATTTTAATTTTTTTTATTAATTAAAGTAGAGGAAAACTTTTAGAATTGTATAAAATAAAATGAAAATCATTCTCAATTAGAGAATATACTAATTGAGAACTTTTGTCAAGAAATATTTATAAATAAATAATTAATTAATAATATTTTATGAGTATTGGGGTGTTACAATAACATTCCAATTTTCAATTAAGCAATCAGTTATTTTAGGATCATACATTATTTCTTTATTTTTTAATATTTCATTATAACAATCAATATTACTTATTACTTGCTTATAAGGTCTTTTGCTTCTCATAGCATCAATTGAATCACAAAGGGCTATTATTCTAGAACCTAATGGAATTTCATTTTTAGAAAGTTTAGATGGATATCCAGTTCCATTCCATTTTTCATGATGATATAAAACTATTCTAGCAATTTCTTTTAAACTATTCGTATTTTTTAATATATTATATCCTATTTCAGAATGCATTTTCATTTGCATCCATTCATGTTCGTCAAGTTTACCTTTTTTATTAAGTACATTATCAGGAACACCTATTTTCCCAATATCATGTAAGTGACCAGCTATATGGATCATTTGTAAAGTGTAATCATCTAGTTTTAATTTCTTGCCTAATTCATAGGCCATATTACCAACTCTTGTAGAGTGGCCTGCTGTATAAACATCCTTTGCATCTAATGCTGCAGCCAATGCTTCAATTATGTCATGATACATTTCTTGGTTCAACATTATTTTTTATCCTTTCTGGTATATATTAATATTGCTTCCTAAATTATTTGTGATAATTATTTTTTAAATAAAGACTTATCACAATAAAATTATTCTTAACAATAATATAGCAGATGATTTTAAAAATGTAAATGAAATTCATTATCAGTAAGAAAATCCATTTAATCTCGTTTTGATAAGGGGAATATAATATATTATTTAGAATAGTCTTAAGGAGTGGCGTTAACTTTGTAAGCAAGAAAGAAAAGTTGTTTGATTAATGGTAGAATTAATCAAACAACTTTTGGCTCCTTTTTCATTATACAATATTTACTTCTGTTTTTTCTTATTAATCATTATAGAAACTAGTACACTCAGTATAAGTATAGAGATAATAACAGTAAGTGAAGCTCCAACTGATATATGATATTTAAATGATATACCAAGTTTTATTCCTGTGAATATAAGTATTAATCCGACTCCATACTTTACGTATTCAAAGGTACTGTGAAGCTTTTCAAGAATAAAATATAAATTTCTAAGTCCTAATATAGCAAAAATATTTGAGGTATATACTATAAAAGCATTTGTTGTTATGGCAAAGATAGCAGGTATTGAATCTATGGCAAAAAGTAAATCTGAACCTTCAATTAAAAATAGCAAAGCAAATAAAGGCGTTGCATGAAGAACATTATTAATTTTAACAAAGAATTTTTCGTCGTGAAGTTCCTTAGTAACTGGAACTATTTTCTTTAAAAGTTTTATTAATTTACTATTTTCAAAGGATACATCTTCTTCTTTATTAATCATTATTTTTATACCACTAATAATGAGCAGGACTCCAAACACATATAAGACCCATTTGAAGGTATTTATAATAGCAATCCCTAATATAACAAATATAAATCTTAATATAATAGCTCCAAATATACCATAACTTAATACTCTTTTTTGATATGTTGCACTGATTCCAAAGCTTGAGAATATCAGTAAAAAGAGAAATAAGTTATCAACGCTAAGACTAAGCTCAATAATATACCCTCCAAGAAATTCTAAGGCGCTATCAGAGCCCATGTAATACCATATAGCTAAATTAAATATAATTGCTATTAACGTAATTAGTAAAAATTTAAATAAATGTTTTCTGGTGGACATAATTTACAGCTCCCTTCAGACAAAGTTTGTATTAATTATTTCTATTTTCTCTAATATATACAAAATTAATACAAAAAGCAAATATAAAAGTATTATTAGACTTTACCTATTTAGTTAAAAAATAGTATAATACAAATATTGTGGGGAAAGTTGAGGAGTGGGAAATAATGCATGTTAGTTTCAATTATAAAACATATGAAGAGAGTAAAATAGCTACTATATTATCAATAACAGGAGGAGTATTTAATATATTTGGGAAGATAATACCTGTGACTTTTCTTGTCCAATTAATCAAGGCAATAGGTGAGAAGAACAAAACAGGAGAATCTAATTTATTATCAATTATCATTTTTAGTGTTATTCTAAGTATTGTTATGTTTATTATTGGTTTTATATTTAATATTATAGCTAAAAAAATAGCATTAAAGGAACGTGAGAAAAGATTACAGCTAAACTGTGAAGAAATTGATGATTTAATTTATAAGAAACCTGAACTTAAGAAATGGTTTTTAGATAATCATCCTGATTATAGATTATTACATAGAAGTGATATAGGATATAAAAATATTGATGATATTAATACGGAAATTGATGATAAAAAAATAGAATTCGCAAAAAAGAAAAAAAGACTGTTGATATTCTATTTTTGTTCATTTTTATTAGTAGCTATAGCTATTGCTTTATTTCAAAATGATAATAGCAGAAAGGGCAATAAAAGTGAAAGTAATTATAAAAGCTCTGAAACTAACAATGTTAGCAGTAATAATGGCAAAAATTCTGATGCTGAATATGATAAGAAATACCAATGTTATGTAAAATTCAATAATGATATCGTTGATTGTTATAATCAATCTATTGATTTATATTTTAAGAGTAAAGGTAATAGTGAAATCCTAAAACATAAGTATAATCCAAATAAAGTTGATATGGGACCAATTTTGAAGCAAAAATACGATAATATAGAAAAAGTAAAAAAAGCTGCAAATTCAAATCCTAAAATTGAAATTGATGAAGATGTAATTAAATTGGCTGATGCAACACAAAAAGTTTATGATTTAATTAGCGAAATTTATTATGCTTATGGTGGTAACGAAGAGTATGGAAAGAAAAATGATAAAACAAAAGAGCAATTACATAAAGAGTTTTACAACTATGTAAAGGAATATGATGAGATCTATAGCAATTTTAATAAAAAGTTCGATAAAGTATCCATTGAACATATGCAGAGTGAATTAAAAAAATATGAGGATAGTGAAGATATGGATTCATACCACACGTTAAATATGCTTATTAAATCTGAAGAGCTTTATAGATATTTTATTGATAATAATATTACCAATAAAAATTTATTTAGCATGAATTTAGATGAATATAAGAAGCTTTTGGATGATTATAATAAGGCCTATTTAGATTTCCAAAAGCAAGATATAAAAGGTGGAACAACGCATACTTCTGGATTTAAAGAATTTGTACAGGCATATCATAGTTTTGTTAATAACATGGTCAACATGGTAAATAATAAAACATTTGATGCGGGAGAATTAGATGCTAAGCCAGGACTGGTTGGTCCAGATGATGATGAAGACATTCAAACACGTCTTTATTTTTATATTGATAGAATGGTTTCAGAATATAATAGTATTCAACTTTTTAAAAAGTAAATGAAACGACTAGTTAAATTATTTATAAGTTGTGAAATAAAACAGATTATTAAATAAATGTAAAAAAGAAGCATACATAGAATATGGTATGCTTCTTTTTTACAAAAATTATATATTTAGCTAAAAAACATCACTATTTAAATTTAATATATGAATTTATCTTTGAAATCTATCATCATATATATTTCTCTTAGGATTTTGATTTACACGAACATAAGCATATTCAGGAGTTCTATATTCTCGTCCAAAGATTAGAAATTCGAAAATTTTCTTAGCATAAGTTTTAATTAATAATTTATTCATTTAACATCACTCCTTACTTGTATGTTAATACTAATTATACAAGAATATTTAGAAAATTTCAACAATTATCAATAAATAATTATTATTACATACAAAAAAATCCATAATTCCCATGGTTAATTTATTGTTTACAAAGGTTGACGCTTATATAATATAAATGGGATATACACAATAAGGAGGGTTCGATAAATACAATTTATTATGAAATTACTAAAGAAAAAAGGAGAAGGATTCCTGTGAAAATGAAAAAGAAAATAACTATATTTGTTTTAGCTTTTGCAATTATGTTAAGTTTAGGACAAATGATAGGGGTACAAGCTGCAACTAGAGATTCTATGACAACTGTTACTCAAGCATCTAGTGCTATTCCTAATCCAGGAGTACCAGAAACTAAGCCAGAAGCCTTAAGTGTCATTTCGCAATATGTTACTAATAGTTCCAATAAGACTAATGTTATTAATATTACATCAACTATTGGTTGGAAAAGGGAAAATGGATATTGGTACTACTATAAATCTAATAATACAAGAGCAACTGGATGGATTAATCCAGATAATAATTGGTATTATTTAAATGGTGATGGTAAAATGGCAACAGGCTGGTTGAACTATAATGGAACATGGTATTATTTAAATGCATCAGGAAGTATGGTTTCAGGGTGGAAGCAATTAAATAATATTTGGTACTATTTAAATGCTTCTGGAGCTATGATAACTGGACTTAATAAAATAGATAATAAGATTTATATGTTTTATGGTAATGGTGCAATGGCTAAAAGCTGGGTACAGTTAAGTAATCATTGGTATTATTTTAATAGTAGCGGAAATATGAGCAGCGGATGGATTTCTGATAATGGGGCTTGGTACTATTTATATGATACAGGTGCTATGGCTAAAGGCTGGATAAATCTTGGTGATACATGGTATTATTTAAAAGATAGTGGTGCAATGGCAACAGGTTGGGTCAATGTTGGAACTGACTACTATTATTTAGATACTCGAACAGGAAAAATGCTTACCAATACTACTACAAACGATGGATTCAAACTTGGTCCTGATGGAAAAAAAATTGGACCAGGAAATCCAGGAACTATTCCAGGAAGTAAATATAAAGGTATTGATATTAGCCATTACAATGGAGATATAGATTTTGCAAAAGTGAAGTCGACTGGTATTCAATTTGTATACATAAAAGCTACTGAAGGAACGACTTATGTAGATAATTATTTAGGAACTTACTATAATGGAGCTAAAAGTGCAGGTTTAAAAACTGGGTTTTATCATTTTTTAGTTGGGACAAGCTCTCCTGAAACTCAAGCACAAAATTTTTATAATAAAATTAAAGATAAGCAAAATGACTTGAAACCTGTATTAGACGTTGAAAGTAGTGGGTTTGATGTTATGGATTATACAATTAGATTTATAAATGAATTTAAGAGATTAAGTAATATGGATGTGTGTATATATACATATTCTAATTTTATTAATAATTTAGACAACAGGTTATCTAAATATACTTTATGGGAAGCAAATTATTCTAAAGGAATATTTAATTTACCAGCAAATAATATTTGGAGTACTAGAGCAGGACATCAATATACAGATCAAGGGTATATTAATGGAATTAATGGTAATGTAGACTTAGATGTATTTACACAGGATATTCTAAGATAGTTTATTGTTATTAATTAAATCAAAGTATAAAATAATATAAGTTTGAAGAACCTAGAAAGCATTCAAAGCTTTACTAGGTTCTTTTTTTAGATTAAGATGATTGAAAGGGGATTAGTATAATTTTAAAAACATTAAATAAAGTTTGGAGGTGTTAGTATTAATGAAATCTTCAAAATATAAATTTCAAAAGATTATTCTGTTGATTACTATTTTAATTATTTTCTTTGGAAGTGTTATATACTTCTCATGGCCATTTCTTACAGCTTTTAGTAGTCCAGATAAAGCTAGAAAAATAATAAGTGGAGCAGGTGCATTTGCACCATTAATTTATATACTAATGCAGATTATTCAGGTTATTATAGCACCTATACCGGGCCAAGTAATTGGTTTAATAGGAGGAATTTTATTTGGACCAGTTTTAGGAGTTATTTATACAATAATAGGCTCAACTATTGGATTTACAATTATTTTTATCATAACTAGAAGATTAGGAAGACCATTTGTAAAGAGATTTGTTAGTGAAAAATTCTTAAATAAGTTTGATCATTTAACAAAGGAACAAGGACCATTAATATTTTTCTTAATATTTCTATTACCAGCATTTCCGGATGATATTATTTCTTTTATTGCTGGCTTAACTACAATTAAAATCTCTACGTTGGTTATCATCTCAATATTAGGAAGACTGCCTGGATATATAGTTTTGAGCATAACAGGCAATGGATTAGTTGAAGATTTAAATTTTTCTATATTTCTATTTGCAGTATTAGCTATATTTTCAATTCTTGCATGGTGGAAGCGAGTTTGGATACATAAATTTGTGAATCATACTAATCGGATTTTATTTATTAAAGAGCAATGGAAGATTTGGTGGAAAGGTATACTAATTTATGGAACAATACTTATTATTACGGTCTTTTTACTTTATGAATTTATTGTAGTTTTTAAAATTATAAAATAAATCATAAGGGGTTAATAATGGATAGACAAATTAAGAGAAACAAGAGGGTAGTTTTATGAAAATGATACTTTTTACAATGGAAATAATTGATGCTAAAGATGATAATTATAAAATTAAAATAAGTAGGGAGTTAGAATCTTCTCTTATAGAATTTAATCCAATTAAAAAGGAATTGCAGTTTTTAAGTGATAATATTCTAACAGATTATCTGAAAATTAATGAATATCAACTTAGAAAGATGCTTCACAACAAACGAAGGGATACATATTTTGTGGGATTTGCTGTTAAATTTGTTTTAAGTGATGGCAAAGATGTAGCAGCTTTTAATGATAGAAGTAAAATTCTAGTTTTAGATAAAAGGAATAATAATTACAAAAGTTATGCAATAGAGGAACATAAGGTTGATAAAAAAATTTATAAGATATTCACAGATGCTAGTTATCTTGAAAAAAAAGAATATGGTGGTTATGCTTTTATAATAGAAGATTTAGAAGGAAAATATAATTTATATACTGAAAAAGTAGATAAAATTGGCAGCTGTCAAGCTGAACTTGAAGCAGCAATAAAAGCTCTGAAAATATTAAAAGATATCAAAAGATTGAGAATAGTTACAGATAGTCAATATGTAAGAAAGGGGTTAACAGAATGGTTACCTATTTGGAAATTTAATGGCTTTAAAACCGTCAATGGAGAGCCACCAAAAAATATAGAAAAATGGCTTAGCTTTGATGAAGCCTGCAATGATAAATATATTGAATTTCAATGGGTAAAGGGGCATTCAGATCATTTTGAAAATTCCCTTTGTGATATGTATGCAAGGGAGGCAGCAAAAGAATTAAGTCGATAAATACAAAAAAATCAAGTTTTGAAGTGGACAAAATGGGGATGAAAGATATAGAATGTATAAGATACGAAAAATTATTTCCGTTACAAAGTTAAAAAATGATTTAAGGGGGAAGTTAAGTGGCTGGGACTAGAAATTTGACAAAAGGTAATCCTGCCAAGTTAATATTGTTATTTACAGTGCCATTATTAATAGGTAATATCTTTCAACAATTTTATAATATAGCTGATACGTTTATTGTTGGTCGTACTATAGGTATTAATGCTTTAGCAGCTGTTGGATGCACAGGAAGCATAATGTTTTTAATATTAGGATTTGCTCAAGGATTAACATCAGGACTTTCAATTATTACAGCTCAGAAATTTGGTGCTGGCGATAAAAAGGCGATAAAAGAAAGTTATTTTACAGGTATAGTAATAAGTATGATAGTGACAATAATTCTTACTACGATTAGTACTATTTTAGCTAGGCCTATATTAGTAGCAATGAATACACCTACAGAAATTATTGATGATGCTTATAATTTTGTGTTTATCATATTTCTTGGAATTATTGCATCGATGTTTTTTAATTTTTTCTCAAATATTATCAGAGCTTTAGGGGATAGTAAAACACCTTTAATTTACTTGATAATAGCTTGTATTTTAAATATTGTTTTAGAATTTGGTTTTATTCTAATATTTAAAATGGGGGTGAGCGGAGCTGCCCTTGCAACAGTTATTGCTCAAGGAGTTTCAGCTTTATTATGCATATGGTATATAAAAAGAAATTTACCAATACTTAAATTGAAAAAAAGTGATATAAAGTTATCAAAGGATGTTTTTTTAGAGCATGTAAGAATGTCTTTGCCAATGGGATTTCAAGCTTCTATAATAGCAATTGGTGCAATTGCAGTCCAATTTGCATTAAATAGCCTTGGAGCCGTATCTGTAGCAGCATATACTGCAGCTCAAAAAATTGACACTATTGCAATTCAACCGATGATGTCCTTTGGTATCACAATGGCTACATATACGGCACAAAATTATGGGGCAGAAAAATTTGAAAGAATAAAACAAGGGGTAAGAAAATGCATTTTTATTTCAGTGTCATTTAGTATTATTGTAGGACTTATAAATATATTTGCAGGACATATACTAACTGCAATTTTTGTTGGGTCTGACCAAACAGAAGTAATATCGTTATCTCAAGTTTACTTGACAGCAAATGGAATTTTTTACTTTATACTTTCACTACTTTTTATATATAGGTACACTCTTCAAGGGCTTGGTCAAAGCTTTATTCCAACAGTTGCAGGAATTATGGAGTTACTTATGAGAACCTTTGCTGCAATTATGCTAGCTAAGCCATTTGGTTTTTTAGGAGTATCTTTAGCAAGTCCTTTAGCATGGATTGGTGCTTGTATTCCACTTGCTGGTGCATATTATATTACGATGAGGAAAATTGATCATGAAAAATTGAAAAAAACCAATTATGAAGGTGATAACAATATAGAGGATTGTGGTTGCATTGATAAGCAACTATAGAAATATAAATGATATTATAATTTTTAGATAAAAAATAGATGGAGCTTATCCATCTATTTTTTTGTAGAAGATGATATATTATTTTGATGAGGTTCACCATGAATACTAAAATCTTCGTCAATGTTTGGAGAAACTGCATCAAATTCATTTGAATCAAAAGCTATGGAAGATTTATTTTTTATGTCAGGTTTATTATCAGTTTCTGGATTATCGTGGATTTCAGGAATTTCATCTATGCCAAAATCATCTTTTATATTAGAAGAATCAAAATTTATATTTTGAGCTGTAATTGCATTACAAGAAACTAAAAATGTAGAACTAATAATTAATAATGTGATTAGAATGAGGTAAAGTATTATTTTACGCATATATTTAAAGCACCTTTCTAAGTAACTGAGAGATTGATTGTTTGAAATTTCTAATTGAAATTAAGTCATAGGTATCTTTGAAGCCCATATAGGATAACACTATTAATAAAGGATATACTGGATAAATATATCTAGATTTAATTTCCCATAAAATATAAAAGCCTATGAAACCTAAGATTATTAAGCTTAAAAAAACTTCATTGAATTTTTTAGATTTCATTCCTAAGATTAATTTTATAAAGATGAAACAATACATTAGAAAATTCATTACATATAAAATCCAATTTAAACCACTTCTATATATTGAATCACCTTTAAATAATTCTGTTGCAAAAGTGGGATAGCTATATTGTTGATTAAATCTATTCATTTTGGGGTTAGAATCAGTGGCTGCGGAATTGCCAATACCAAAGCTCTCAATTTGATATGTTCCTTCAGTCCAAGTCCATAAAACTTTTTCGTAGTAAAACTTTGCTAAGTCAGTAAGAGATTTATTGGACAACTTTTTTTCTATTTCGTTCCTAAACAATTCTGAACTTTTTTCTTTATTATAATTAGCTTTTCTTTGATAAATATTATAACTTTTCATATTATCCCAATAGCCTAAAGTATCTTGATTTAGGCCCATATTTAGCCACATATATATTGGGGCTGAATTTTTGTTAATAGATCCACTGACAATATTATTTGACTTCAAGATAGCATCTTCAGTCAAAGCTGGAAGATTAAATAAAGCAAGTAGTATACAAAAAGCTGTTAATACTTTATTAATTCCAATTTCTTTTATATTTATAAGTATGTATATTAAGCCAGCAATTAGAAAAATTGCACCTATTCCTCTAAAATAGTTTCCTAATGATAAAAGAATTGAGGAAATTATAATATATTTAATTGATTTTTCTTTTGTAAACTTTATGATGCAATACACTGCCGAGGTAAGAAGTGTTGTTGCTATAATATCGTTGTATATATAATTGCACATAAGTAATGAAGGTATATACGTTGCTGCAAATATTAGCACACCATAATCATTACTTTTTGATTTGTAATTCAACTCTTTATATATTAAATAAATCATTAAAGATGTAATAAGAGTAAATAATATATTAAAAATTTTTATTATTAAATAGTTATTAGGAAAGATGGATAATAACGTTTCTAAGTATAAAACTGTAGAAAAGTTAAAAGGAAACATATAAAGATATCCTTTTGCTTGAAAGGCTGAATAATTATATTTATAAAGCATATTTAATGCTATTGATAGTACAGTTTTAGAATCAGCTTCGGGTAATTTTGTAAATAAAAATATAATTATAATTTGAATAGAAAAACTAAAGATAAGTATTACTGGAATTATAATTTTTTTACTAAACCTATTGAGTTTTAAAGTAAATTTATATAAAGCTATACTCAAAATAATTAGAATTACAGCAATTAAGAGAAAAATACCTATTTTTTGGTTTTGAAGGATAGGTTTATCACCATAGACAAAAGAATTATACTTTGCTCTAATAAAAAATGATGAACCTATAAAAAGACTAATAAAAGAAATAAGTATCATATATATTGTTTTTTTAGTTAAATCTAGCATATAAAAACTCCTTAGTCATTAAGTATAAAAACATAATAACTTTTTTATATTACAGTTTTGTTACAATATAATGACAGCTTGGCATAATTTTCGCACTAAAAAAATTATGCCAAGCTGTCATTAAAGAAAAAAATACAAGATCAATAACTAATACTATTTTATTATAGATATCCAAAGCAAGAATTAGACATATACGGAACTTACCGAAATTAAACACATATTTATTACAGCGGACTAATGAAATTTTCGCTGGATGGGTTTTAAGTGTAAGGTTGCACCCATTTCTGCATGTTCCTAAAGTAAATTTATGACAAGCAGAAAGTGGAACAACCCATAGAGGA
>NZ_JAKJJY010000038.1:0-22555 GCF_022320955.1 Clostridium sp. YIM B02555
ACTTAAATGTATTTATCTTATTCTGTTCAATTTTCAAAGACCATTTTCTTTCTTACAACTTTCGCTGTAATCTCTAATCGTTTGCTGTCGTTTCTGACAGCTTATTTAGCATATCATCACTCAAATTCTCTGTCAACAACTTTTTCAAATTCTTTTAAGTTATCTTTATAACTTTCATCAATCAATTCGTTTTTAGTTGTTTACGCATCTCAGCGACGTGTTTTATCTTATCATTAATTCTATACTTCATATAATACTATTCCACTATTATGAAGATATTATGCCTATTTTTCTTCTTATTTATTTAAAATGCTACAAATTACTTGTATTGATACACTTGAGTGCGTTTATTATATTTTCTTTCTAAATAATTATATGCTCCACATTTTCTAATCAAATTTGGAGCACTTTCTGAAATATAATCTATTAAATTGAAATATATCTTATTTTTCTTAATTTAAATAAAATCCTTCGTCATTTAAAAATATATCTAGGTTATTAGTCAATTCATCAATTTCTCTCAATATTTTGTTATCACTAGTTGCTGCTGATTTTAGAATAGCATCTATATTTTCACACATTTTCTGTGGGATTCTTAAATTATTCTCCTTTATGATTCTTATAAGTTTTTTCTCACCTGGATGAGACATTTCATTTATTGCAAATATAATATCAAAATAACTTGCAAGAAAAGCGCTTACCCTATGATTAACACTAATAAAATCATCTCTATTTAAGGCTTTTTCTATCTGCTTATAATACGCAGGCATTTGTTTCTTTAATAAAGGATAATTCTTTCTTATTATATTTTCTTTTAATTTCTCAGGATATTTTATCTTATATTTTTCTTGCAGATGCTTTAAATATCCATCTTCATCATATAGTATTATAGAATTAGTAAAGTTGCTCCAAAAACAAGTGGTGTATCCAACATCAGCTTGACACTCAACTACTGTTCTTTTTAAAGAATTCTCAATCCAATCTAAATTTCTATAAATAATTTCTACTTCTATATCCTCATCTAGCAAAACACCATCGTCTTCTCTTTCCCAAAATGTATTATCAAGTTCAATATACTTAAAAAATTTATTAGTTATTTCTCTTCTTTTCTCCAGAGCTATTTCTTCTAAGATATACACATATATATCATAGTCTGAGTTTTTATCATTTGTTCTTGTTGCATGCGATCCTGCTAAAAGTATCCCTTTCACTTCTTTTAATTTTGAAAAATCATTAACCAGCTCAAGTATTGTTTTATTCATAATATTCATTCTCATCCCCCCAGATTACTATATAATTTATACTACTATAGATATACAATTTAAGAGTTTAACTTATAAATAGAATATACATGCATCATTGAGAAATTATAATCGAACACTACACTAGAAATTAGATACATTTTTCTGGAAGCAGGCATGTGAAATTGAGCTGATGATGGTTCTTAAGCAGAGAACCCAAATCTGTGATTTGGTGTGAATCGCTTACTCAGCGAACGAATGTGAGTCGAGTTTCCTCTATGGCTTGTTTCATTTCAGCTTGTCCAAAAGTGAATGTCCAAATTTTATATTTGGAAACATGAACTTTCTCCTTGGGGATTTTACATCTGGAACATGCTGAAATGACGACAAGCGGTCATTTAGAACCTTCCAGCGAAAATTTCACTAGTCCTGTGGAAGATAAATGTATCTGATTTCGGTAATTTTCGCATAAGTCTAAATCTAGCGTTGGATATCTATACCTGAATAATATTCCCTTTTTTCAAAAACATCAATAGCAATTCATTTTTTTGTAAAAATAGACAAAGGTTAGATTTAAATTATCTCTATTTAAATCTAACCTTTGTTTAATTACACATATAAAAAGCTTATTCATTTTATAATTAAGTATTTATATTAATAATATATTATTTTTTAGAAATAGAATCTATATAATTAACTGCTGATAATGCTGCTATATTACCTTCTCCTGCTGCTTTAATATATTGATATGGCGCTCCAACAACATCTCCTGCTGCAAAGCATCCTGGTATATTTGTACTCATTAAACGATCTACTTCAATATGATTGTCAACAATTTTAAGACCAGGAACCAATTGACCTGGTGAAATACTATCTCTTAATATAAAAATTCCATCAGTATCAATTTCTGAATCCTTTAGTTTTAACTTACCAACCTTATCTTCTCCTTCAATACTAATTGGAGTATCCTTTACAATTTCAATTGCAGAATTCACTTCAACTTCTTCCTTATACATAGGAATATAATAAACCTTATCTGCAATTGAAGAAATGAAATTTGCTTCAGCTTCTTCATGCTTATTATATGATATTATTGTAACCACTTTATCTTTATATAAAGGTGCATCACAAGTTGCACAATATCCAACACCTTTACCTAACAATCTTTCTTCACCATCAAATAATTTTCCGTATTGGACTCCTGTTGCTAGTATTATAGCTGTAGCTTCATACATTTTTTCATTTACCATTAAAGCAAAGTACTCGCCCATAGCATAAATATTATTTATTTTTTCTTCAGTTATACTTATATCCATTTCTTTTAAATGATTATTAAATTCTTCTCCTAATTCCTTGCCACTTTTCCTGTAAAATCCCAAGTAATTATTAATTTCATGCGCACTAGTAAGCTTACTGCTAAAATCCTTATTACCAAAAATCATAAATTTTTTCTTTCTTATTTTTGCATTTAGTGCCGCTGACAAACCTGCTGGACCACTTCCTACGATTGCAAGATCAAATCTTTCACTCATAATTATCTCCTCCATAATTCTATTTAATATTAAATAAAATTTTATATTAGGCTTTATTATTATATTATACCGCTTTCAAGCAATTATATATTTAATTATAAAAAAATCGCAAGCGACTGTGGGGCTGGAGATTTTTGATATTTTTGCCGCCTGGAAATCAAATAATTCAAAAATAGAATTGAATTTATTTAAAGCTGAACTTTTAAAGTTTACGTAAATATAGATATCTTATAATTGATCGTTTATTAATTTTTTTAAAATGAATTTTCATTAAATGAAATTAATAAATGTTTTCTTCCTGTGTCATAAAATATATTCAATAATTCGATATATATCGCTTTTATTTAGTTAAATTAATTTTCATTGCTGTTGACTCTGCCTTACACCTCCAATTAAAAATATAATAAATAAAAATACAACTTCCCATTTAACTTTCACCCAATTTTAATACCATTACCAACTATCAGCTTAATGGATGTTTTTCTTTTAACGCAAAGCATATATATAAAAAAGATTGCATCGAAATAATAAGTTATTCTGATACAATCTTGTGATTCTTATTTTTTAATACCTCAATAATTTAATCTGGGTCTAGTTTTGTTCAAATGCACCAGCCACATCATTCAGAAATTTTGTAATCTCAATATGCTGTGGACAATGCTTTTCACATTGCTTACAATTTATACAATCAGACGCTTTCCCATGTTCTAGAGCTAAATTATTATAGTAAACCTGAGGAATTCCTGGACCAAATTGTTTATAGTTATTAAATAAAGAGAAGTATTTTGGTATTGCAATCTTCTTTGGACATCCATCTACGCAATATTGACATGCAGTACATGGAACAGCAATACTACTGTTAATGATCTCTGTAGCCTTTTTTATGATCTCTTTTTCTTCATCATTCAAAGGTACAAAATCTTGCATATAACTTGTATTGTCAAGGAGTTGCTCCATGTTTGACATACCACTTAATACCATCATTACTCCTTCATGGCTTGCTACAAATCTTATTGCCCATGATGGTACAGACATATCTATATGATATTCCTTGAACAGTTTTTCTGCTTCCTCTGGTACCTTTGCAAGAGTTCCTCCTTTAATTGGTTCCATAACAACAACTTGTTTATTATGTTTTCTTACAACTTCATAGCATTTTCTAGATTGAATACTTTCACTATCCCAATCGATGTAATTAATTTGTAATTGAACAAAATCTACTTCCGGATGTGCTGTTAAAATTTCATCTAATAAAGCTGCATTATCATGATAAGAAAAGCCCATATTTTTTACTTTTCCTTCTGCTTTCTTTTTTGAAACAAATGCAAAGCTATCAAACTTTTGAGCTGTTTTATAATTTGCCACCCCTAGGTTGTGAAGAAGATAATAATCAAAATAATCAACTCCGCATTTTTCTAACTGTTCATCAAAGATTCTTTCTTGATCTCCCTCTTTTTTCAAAAACATAGTTGGCAGCTTTGATGCTACTGTAAAGCTATCTCTCTTATGACGTTTTACTAAAGACTCTCTTAAAGCAATTTCACTCTTAAAAGCATGATACATATAAGCTGTATCAAAATAAGTAAAGCCTCTTTCCAAAAAAGTATCTACCATTTTATTTAATGTTTCAAAATCAAAACTTTCTTGATTCTCTTGGTCTTTTAATGGAAGACGCATAAATCCAAATCCTAATTTCTTCTTTTCCATATCTTTATTCCTCCTTAATTCTTTTAGAACTAATAAATTAAAATTAACGCCAAATTTTTATATACGCACTCATAAACTGTATTAAATATTTAATTAGTTCTTACTCCAATATAAATTCTACTCCTTAAAGTAAACTCTAAGTCAAGCATTTTTTATCCGCTCTGTGTAAGCGAATAAGATTTATTTTTTATTCTTTTTGACACACAAAACCTATTAAATTGGCCTTTTCAATAAGTTATCCACAAATTTAGCTTTATTATAAATTCCTAAAGAATAAAAAAACATAGTACTTTTTATTTTAGTACTATGTCTTATTCCTTTATAACTAATTATAAATTATTAGTTATTACTTCTTGAATTTTTTCTTTTGGTAAGAATCCTACAAGTTGATCAATTTTTTCACCGTTTTTAAAAATCATCATTGTTGGTACACTTAAAATTTTAAATTCATTTGCTAAATCTGAACTTTGATCTATGTCTACTTTTATAAATTTAGCTTTTCCTTCCATTTCAGTTGCTAATTGTTCAAGAACTGGTGCTAGCATTTTACAAGGTCCACACCAAGTAGCAAAGAAATCCACAACTGTAACTCCACTTTCTATTTCTTTTTTAAATTCATTACTCTCTACTATTTTCATATCTATCACCCTCCAAGTTACTTTATTTAATTAATATTATTTTAAGCTTTTAAAAAAAAGCTATACATAAATTAAAAATTAAGTTTAGCATTATGTAGATTACATTTAATCACTGTTTTTAAATATATACTACTTTGCTTAAAGCCTGCTGTCAATATATATATTATTTTCATAAATATATAATAATTTCACTAATCAATAAATTAAATCATAAAAAATCAGCTAAAATACACTCAAAAGATATATTTTAGCTGATTAACAATTTTTATAATTAAATTATTACTTTAAATTCATCAAGATTTATTTTATATTCTGTAAGCATTTCAATTACTGTATCTCTAAAGGAATTTTGATTAGATTTTTTTTGAACTGGCTTAATTTCCTTAACTGCATTAGTGCTATATTTATTGTTTTTATATTGTTTAATTAAAATTTCTGCAGTTTTCACAATTAGATCATCCCAATTTTCAACTACAATAATATTATCATCTAGTTTAATTCCTTTTGGCTCTTTTAAAGAAAAATCTTGATATATTTCTATTTCTTCGCCTTTTAATACTACATTTTCAAGTTTTTCATTTCCATTTTTTATTTTCCCTGAACAAGAAGCTTTTATTGTCTCATTTTTTTCATATTCTCTTTGCATCCATTTTAAGTATTCATCTATATTATGGACCATCTCATATATTGAAATAGATGTATCCCTATAAGCTTTACTAAGTTTAAAATCTCTATTTTTTTTAATAATTTCACTTGATTTATCCTCAATATAATCTATTGTATTTTCCAGTATAGCTGTAATGCTACTCAGTCCATCTTGAATCTCAATAGACATTTCTGGAAAATTATCAATTACATATCCTATTGTACTTGTTTCAAATATAGATAGATTTTTTTTATTAAGTTCTTTCTTTTCTATTCCCTTAAGATTAATTTCTTGTGCATTAATTTTACCTTCATTTGCCTCTCTTTGTTGAATTTCATCTTTTTTGAAAAAACCCATTTTCTAACACCTCATTTCAAATTATTTACATTTATTATTTTACCATATTTTTTACATCAAATGTTAATATATGTAAACAGAAAAATAAAAAAATAAATAAGTTAATCTAAAATAATTTTAAATTAACTTATTTATTCTTAATATTATTTCATTCTATGTAAGACTAATGACAACAAAAATCCACATCCAGCAATAATTGCCACAATAAAAATTGTAACATTAACGCTGAAGTAATTAGTAATTGTTCCTCCAATAGAAGGCATTAACAATGCTGATAAACCTGAATAAATGCTTAGTGCCAATAATAATCCTGTTGACTTTAACTTTTCACTTGATAAGTTAAAAAGTAACATTCTG
The DNA here is from genome assembly GCF_022320955.1 of Clostridium sp. YIM B02555. NCBI lineage: Bacteria > Bacillati > Bacillota > Clostridia > Eubacteriales > Clostridiaceae > Clostridium > Clostridium sp. YIM B02555. The sequence goes on from NZ_JAKJJY010000038.1 coordinate 6,479, forward strand.
CTAGCAAGCATCATCATAGGTCCTGTTATTATTTGAAAACCTGCAAGTATAATCAATATCCATACACTATTACTTATTCCATATAAAATAAATTGCAACATAGTTGCAAAAGCAGCCATACATAGTAATTTATATGCTCCAAATCTTTTCAAGAAAAAATTTCCATATAAATAAACTGGAATTTCTATTAATCCTTGTATCGTCCACTTATATCCTATTTCTTTATTAGTTGCTCCAAGGGCCAACATTTTATCAACAATTGTTGTAGTGTTGCTATTACCAGCGCAGTAGATCAAAAACAATATAATTATTACAAGAATATATTTTTTATTGCTTAACAACTCTTTTATATCATCAAAAGTAATTTTTTCACTTTTCTTTGCTTTTGTTTTTGAACCCTCTGCAACTATATACATTATTCCTAACAATACAATTGTTAATAAAATAATAATCAATCCTAAACCCTTATATGTAAATCTATCAACTAAGGCTGCAATAAAAATACTTGTTACTCCCCAACCAATAGAACCAAATGCCCTTATAAAACTAAATTTATTTCTTGCTTCTTCACCAAAGGTAAATAACCAATTATCAAAATATCCAAAATTCAAATTTGCTATTCCAGCACTCATAGCAATTAAAATCATATGTAGAATAAATATTTTTGTATGTAAATTAAAAAATAAATATGTAAATATAGCAAAACCAACTACTGCAATAACACATAATTTTTTTACCGTCTTATACTTATCAGATAAAATTCCAAATACCACTTGAAATATAATAGTAGTAATAGCGTAGGATGAAATCAATATTCCTCTCTCCATAGGGTTATATCCTAGACTGGATAAGTACGGGATATACTGAGTATATCCCATTGCACTTATTCCATATATAAAAAAGTAAATAATACAGAATTTTAACATTAATCCCCTATTTTCCATATGTACCCCCATAAAGTCATCATTTGATAAATTCTAATTCCTTTGAAATATTATAAATTTACAATATCATAATTATTAAAACTTTAAATGAGTTTAATATAATTAGTTACATATGAAGTAATTTAGGAATATGTTTTTTATTAAAACAAGTTGTTTTTTGTATTATGCTAATTCATATCAAAATTATTTTCTTTTGTCAGCAAGTTTTATGAATTCATTTATATCTACTTCCACAGTCTTTAATGAATTTATCCAAAATTCCTTATTGTTTATATCTATTCCCATAACTTTTGCTACATCTTCTAATTTATTTTTACCTGTAATCGAAAGTAACTTTTCATAATCCTTAGCAAATTCTTGGCCTTTCTTTAGATATTCAGCATACAATCCTTTTGCAAATAATAATCCAAAAGCATATGGAAAATTATAATAATTATATTCTGCATCATAATAATGTGGTTTCCATGCCCACATATATGGATGAAGGAAATTAGGGTCTAATCCATCCCCATAAGCTTCTTTTTGTGCATTTAACATAAGTTCTTTTATTTGTTCAACGGTTAATGCACTTTCTTTTCTTCCTTCAAATAAAGACTTTTCAAATAAGAATCTTGAATATATATCTACTATTACTTGAGTACAATCACTTATTTCAGTTTCAAGAATAGCTAATGCTTCTTCTTCAGTCGCATCTTTAATTGCAGCTTTTTTAATTATTGTTTCACAAAAAGTTGAAGCTGTTTCTGCTATTGGCATTGGATAATCCGAATTCAAAGTAGTTTCATTATTTAAGCATTCTCCATGGAAACCATGTCCTAGCTCATGAGCAAGAGTTACTACATCTCCGAAGCTATCTCCATAATTTAATAAGATTCTACTTTCACCAAGAAAATGTATATTCTCACAGAAAGCTCCTCCTACTTTACCTTCTCTTGGTTTAACATCTATCCAATTATTATCTATTGCTTTTTTTGCAAAATCTCCAAGATGCTTGCTGAAGGTTCTAAAGTTCTTCTCTACAAACTTAGTTCCTTCCTCATAAGAAAATTTCATATTGGCTTTACAGACTGGTGCATATAATTCATAGAATGGTAATCCATTATTATATCCAAGCATTTCTGCTTTTTTTCTTAAATACTTTCTAAAAATAGGAAGATACTCCTTCATAGCTGAAAGCATAGCCTCCAAGGTTTTTTCATCCATTCTAGAATTCTTTATAGTCTTATCTAAAGGAGATTCATATCCTCTCAAATCACATACAGTTAATACCTCACCTTTTATAGAATTTAAAGCTGCAGCTACTCCATCCTCTACTTTTTTATAGGCTTTTATTTCAGCTTCATAAGCTTTTTTTCTAATAGCTGTATCGTCATTATATGCCATATTTAAAACTACTGTTAATGGTAATTGTTTTATCTCACCATCCTCTTCTATATCAACTTTCAAGGTTGAAATTAAATTATCTTTAAGTTTTCCCCATGCATTAGAACCAGTATTTTTCATATTAGCTATAATGTTTTCTTCTTTTTCACTTAATAAATATTTACTTTCCTCACATATTTTTTTCAATACAAATTCATGTTCCTTTAGTAATTCAGATTGATTAATAAGATAATCTATATCTTCTATATTGCTGATATATCTTTCAAGCTTAACAGAGCTTTCAACTATGTTAGTTAATTTTTTTTCTAAAATATCTGAATACTTTAATGCACTTTCATCTTTAGTATTAACGCTTAAGCTAAGATTAATGTACATACCTAGCTTACTAGCTAATTCTTTTAAATGTGTAAATTTATTAATATATTGTTCTAGCTTTTCCACTAAATTTTCCTTATCTTTTACTACATCTTTTGTCCATAAATTAATGTCCTCTATAAGTTTTTCAAGATTGTTTGAATCATTTTTAAAATCTTCACTTTCAAAAGATGTATATAATTCTTTTAAACTCCAATTCAATTCCATTTCTAAATCACTCCAAATCTAATCATAAATATTATTCTAATTTTTTATTATTATATACCTATATAATATCAATTATAATTTATAATAAAAATTATTACAAAATAAAAGCTAAAAGATAAACTTTTAATTTTATCTTTTAGCTTTTTTGTTTATTTGATTATTAATATAGATATCCAAATTAATAATTCAACTTATAAATGTAATATATATGTATTCTTGAGAAATTATAATCGTAACACTACACTAGAAATATGATACATTTTTTTCTGGAGCAGGCATGTGAAATTGAGCTGTTGAAGGGTATTAATGTGGGCTTGTTTCATTTTCAGCTTGTCCAAAAGTGAATGTCCAAATTTTATATTTGGAAACATGAACTTTCTCCTTGGGGATTTTACATCTGGAACACGCTGAAATGATGACAAGCCCACATTTAGGAACCTTCCAGCGAAAATTTCACTAGTCCTGTGGAAGATAAATGTATCATATTTCGGTAATTGTTGCATAAATCTAATTCTCGCTTTGGATATATATCATTCTAATTCTTTAAATTACATACACATTTGCAATCTGCATCTTCAAATCTAATTTGTGTATCTCCATTATTTATATCAAATGATTTCTCTCCAGCATCAACTATATTAGAAAGATTTTTTAATACTAAAGACCAGCCTCCCTTATTTCCTCTTGATTCAATAAATATCTTATTATCTTTTTTTAGCACTTCTACTTCTAGCACACTTTTGCCATTTGTATCTAAAACTGTTGTTTTAGTTGCATCATTTTCTTTTAGTTCAAAGGCCATAATTGTTATATTCTCACCATAGTCGTAATCTGGTTTAGAATTTTCATTTCCTACAGCAATTAAACTATTTTCTCTTATCATCATTGGAACGCTTAAATAATCATGTTTTTCCTTAATCCACCTATTTCCTTCATATCTTTTTCCAGTTATGAAATTTGTCCAAATTCCTTCTGGTAAATAATAATTTGCTTCTCCTGCTTGATTAAAAATTGGTGCTACTAAAATTGAATCCCCTAACATATATTGTTTATCTAAATAGTTACAGGCATTATCGTCTTGAAATTCTAATATCATTGATCTCATTACTGGGATTCCCTTTACAGAAGCATCTTTAGCTATCTTGTATAAGTATGGCATTATACCGCATTTCAATTTAGTAAAGAATCTTACAACATCACACGCTTCCTCATCATAAAGCCATGGAACTCTATAAGAATTACTTCCATGCAACCTACTATGAGATGATAATAATCCAAAAGCCACCCATCTTTTATAAACATCAGCAGTTGACGTACTTTCAAATCCACCTATGTCATGACTCCAAAATCCAAAACCTGACATGCACAATGATAATCCACCTCTTAAGCTTTCTGCCATAGATTCATAATTTGCTTCGCAGTCTCCACCCCAGTGTACAGGAAATTGCTGACCTCCAGCAGTAGCTGATCTTGCAAATAACACTGCTTCTTCTGCTCCAACATTTTCTTTAATTGTATCAAATACAACCTTATTGTACATTTGTGTATAATAGTTATGCATTTTAAGTGGATCTGATCCATCAAAGTACGATACTTTTGTTGGTATACGTTCACCAAAATCTGTCTTAAAGCAATCTACCCCCATATTTATTAGTTCTTTAAGTTTGCTTGAATACCATTCACATGCAGCTGGATTAGTAAAATCTACAATTCCCATTGCAGGTTGCCACAAATCCCACTGCCAAACATCACCATTAGGTTTCTTTAATAAGTAACCATATTTCATACCTTCCTCAAATAATTTTGACTCTTGTGCAATATAAGGATTAATCCAAACGCATATTTTTAAACCTTTTTCTTTGAGTCTCTTTATCATTCCTTTAGGATCTGGAAAAACATCCTTATCCCATTCAAAGTTACACCAATTAAAATCCTTCATCCAAAAACAGTCAAAGTGAAAAACTCTAAGTGGGATATCTCTTTCTGCCATTCCATCTACAAAACTTGTTACAGTTTTTTCATCATAATTTGTTGTAAAGGAGGTTGTAAGCCATAATCCAAAAGACCAAGCTGGAGGTAGTGCAGGCTTTCCAGTAAGCTTTGTATAATTCTCTATTACTTCCTTCATAGAGTCTCCATTAATTATAAAATAATCTAGATATTCACCTGCAACACTAAATTGAACTTTTGTTACCTTCTCAGAACCAACTTCAAATGATACTTTTTCTGGATGATTTACAAATACACCATAACCTTTATTAGTAAGATAAAATGGTATATTTTTATAGGATTGTTCTGTACTCGTTCCACCATCTTCATTCCATATATCAATTGTTTGTCCATTTTTTACTAATGGAGTAAACCTTTCACCTAATCCATAAACCAATTCTCCTACAGATAACTGCAGTTCCTCTTTCATAAAAACTCCATCTTCCAAAACTTCCATAAAAGTTCTTTCCTCTGAAGTTTTTACATATCCTAATCCCTTGTACTTACTAGAAGTTAGCATTTTATCTTCATTAAAAAAAGTCATCTCCCAAGCTTCTTTATTGATTGACAGCTTAAGTTTTCCTGATTTTAAAAATACTTCGCTTTCATTTTCTTCAATAAAAACCTTAGTATTGTTGTCTTCATAAGTCTCAAAAGCAGGTGATTTTTTTTGTTGTCCCATATAATGATAAGCTCTAACTCTAATTATATTTTCCATTGGAGATGAAATTTTATAAGTTATAACTGGTCCCCCGAGGGTGTCACCTCTATGATTTATTTTTACACAAGGTGCATGAACAGTTAAACTGTTTTCTTCAATTTTAGTACTATATACCTCCTGTGGATTATATATGTGATAACCTGGCTTATTTAGCCAACATCCATTACTAAATTTCATAATAACACTCCTTTTATCAGTTTACAGTTTACAATTTACAGTTTTAGCCTTTTACAGAACCTGCTGCAACTCCTCCAACAATATATTTTTGGCCTAGTATGAATACTATAAGTACTGGAAGTAATGTCAATACAATATCAGCACTAACTAAGTTCCATGAATTTTCAAATGCACCAAAGAAATTATATACAGCTAAAGTCATAGGCCATTTCCCAGAATTATTTAAATAATATAATGGCATTGTAAAGTCATTCCATACAGCCATAAAATTTAATACAAAAAGAGTTGATATAATAGGTTTTAATAGTGGCAAAATTATTTTTATAAACAATTTTACCGGCCCGCACCCATCTATTATTGCTGCTTCATCTATTTCCCTTGGAATTGTTGATATAAATCCGTAGGATAAAAATAAACTAAGAGGGATATTTATTGCAGCATAAACTAAAATTATACCAATTCTAGTATTTACTAAACCTAAAGCTTGCAGAACCTTCATCAACGCAACATTATTAATTGGTATTGCTATCCCAGATATAATGAAATAATAAATAAAATTATTAATTCCTTTTCGATTTCTTGCTATCACAAAAGCTGCTGCAGCTACCACAAAAACAATAATTAGTACGCTCCCAGTAACATATAAAAGACTATTTAAAAATGAAGATATTAATTTACCTTGTTCAATTACTGTCTTAAAATTTTGAAATACCCATTCCTTTGGCAAAGATAAAGACATTTTATTAGATTCACTTTGATTTTTAAAGGAATTCAACACCAAAACTACCATTGGTATTAGAACTATCAAACTTGTGAATATTGTTATTATATTTATTACTAAGCTTCCAATAGACTTTTTTAGAGCATTCATTACATGTCAACCTCCTTATTTTCCATAGATTTTATAATGAAATAAAGTAAAAATAATAACGCAAAAAATAAAATACTAGATAAGGTTGTACCCATTGCATAGTTACCCTTAGAAAATTCCTTATATACAGCAGTATTAATTACTCCTGTTGCATTTCCTGGACCACCATTTGTTAGTGAATAAATCATATCAAATACTCTAAATCCATATGTAACGTTCAAAACAGTTACGTTTATTATTATTGGCTTTAATAGAGGTAATGTAATTAACTTAAACTTTTGCCAAAAATTCGCTCCATCTATGCTGGCTGCTTCATAATAATCTGGTGAAATTGACAATAATCCTGCTATAATAACCACCATTATGTACCCCATACCTTTCCAGGTATCTACCGACATAACAGTTGGAAATACCCAACTCAAATCAGTCAACCAATTTTTAGCTAAAAAACCTAATCCAATTGAATTTAAAAAGTTATTTAGAAAACCAGTTTGAGGATGTAGCATGCTTTTAAATACAAGTCCAACAACCAAATAAGACATTACTTGAGGAGAGAAAATAACCATCCTATGAAAATTCTTAAATTTAATCATCTTTTGTGTTAGTAATAATGCTAACATAAGTCCAACTATCGTTTTCATGATAGTTGTTACTGTTGTGAATACAACAGTATTCCATATATATAACCTATATTCTGGCTTCCCTTTAAATACCTCCATATAATTTTGCAAACCTATAAAATTGATTTTATCAGTAAAATTATTCCAATCTGTAAATGAATAAAATATTCCAATAATTCCTGGTAAAAAGCAAAGCAGAAAAAATATAAGTAAAGCACCAGTAGTAAAATACCACGGATATATTTTATTTCTGTCCATTATAATCCCTCCATTTTATTGAGCTTCTACATTAAATAAAGATATCCAAATCGAGAATTAGACATATGCGGAACTTACCGAAATTAAACACATATTTATTACAGCGGACTTATGAAATTTTCACTGGATGGGTTCTAAGTGGAAGGTTGCACCCATTTCTGCATGTTCCTAAAGTAAATTTATGACAAGCAGAAAGTGGAACAACCTTCCACTAATAACCATCACAGCTTAATTTCATATGCCGCTTGCACAAATATGTATCTAATTTCTAGTGTAGTGTTACTGTTACGATTATAATTTCTCGATTATGCATACATATTCCATTTATAAGTTTAAGTATTAATTGCAACTGATAATTAACCAGCTAAATAATTTTCCTTAAATTATTTAATGGATAATAGTTTAAGATAAAAAACCTAAAGGTTTTCTTTAAATATAACTTATAGAAATTCTCTTTAGGGTTTTCATCTTTTAATTAATTTTCTCTAACTATTTTATATTTGTTACCCTTAACCAATTTCATCTAATGTAGTATGATAATTTATCATCATATTCCTTGTAATATAAAAATTATTATTTATTCCAATCTGGATCTTTTTGCAATTTAGCTTGTTCAGTTCTTCTATTCATTATAGTTTCCAATACTTGCTTTGGAGTTAATGAACCAGTATACATACCTTCTAAATCTTTTCCTACATCCATCCATTGACTATCAATATACTTAACCCCTGCTTGCACAACCATTCCCTTCTTTAAGGAATCAATATATTTTTTATCTTCATCAGAATATTTTGATTTAATTTCTGGCCAGCAAAGTTCTGATAATCCTGGTTGTCCATCTAAACGTTTTTGTAAATTTTCAGGTTTTGCTAAAAATTCGAAGAATTTTAAAGCTTCCTTTACATGCTTTCCATTTTTATTAACAAAATATGCATTGCTAGCAGGATTAACACCAATTGTTTGATTATCTGCCCATGGCATTGCAAATATTCCAAGCTTATTAACATCAAAATTTGGGAAATCTGCTTTTACTTCATTTCTCCATGCAGATTCAGCAATAAACATTGCTGACTTTCCATTTGCCATTGACTCTTTTGCATTTTCAACTGAGTTACTTAAATAGTCTTTTCCATAAAAGCCTAAATCAGCAAATTCTTTAAGTTGAGAAATTACAGTTAATAATTCAGGCACAGAATCTAAATCAACTTCATTCTTGTTCAATTTATTATATAGATCTGGATGCTTTTCTTGATACATAGCTCCTGTTTCAAATAAAGGCAGTACTTGATGCCATCCATTTTGTGTACCTTCATAAATTGGAGTAACCCCTGAATCTTTTATCTTTTGACATACATTTTTAAATTCTTCATAATTTGTTGGTACCTTTAACCCTAACTTTTGGAATATTTCCTTATTATAAACATAGAAGTACATTTTCTTTCCTGGGAAAGTAATTCCATAAACTTTATCCTTATATGATATTGAAGGAAGTACATTTGGATCCATACGCTTTACCCATTCCTGATCTGTTACATCTTGAACGTATTTTTCTGGATTTACTCTTGTAACTAAATTTAAAGGATCTGCATCAGCGCAGAAAATATCTGGAGCTTCCCCTGAATCTAATTTTACTTTTAATAAATCACGCCATTGAGCATCTGGTGAAATTTGAAAGTCTATCTTTATTCCAGTTTCCTTTTCAAAATCCTTTGCTAAAGTCTGCACCACCCCAGATGTTGGTAATCCCGATTGATGAGATCCAAAAGTTAATGTTACTGTATTTCCATTACTTGAGGTATCTTTGCTTGCATCTCCACTATTATTACTGCTTCCACACCCTACAAATGTGCCTCCAATTAGTGCAGTCATACATACTGTGCTAATTAACTTCATTAAACGTTTGTTCATAAGTTATCCCTCCACAAATTATATTATCATTTCCCTTTGATAAGCTTTACATTGGCTATATTCTTATATTATCATTAAGCCTATAAATTAAACATAGATAAAAAAGAACTCCCTTTTGCACTTTTTTGAACATTATTATATAATACTTTTGAAAAGGGGGTTTGAGATGAAATATAAATTTTATTTTTCTCAAAAGATATATTTGTTTTTTGTTTATGGTCTTTTAGTAATAACAATGCTCTTTCTATTTTTTATTTGTTTATACTCTTTTTATAGTGATAATATTTATAAAAGTGCTAAGATAAAATCTGAAACTATTTGTGCATCTATTCACAAGTCAATATCAATAGAATTAAATAATATGTCAACGGTTTCTATGAATATAGTTTATTCTAATGCTATAAAAAAGAATTTTACTAGCTTTGCAAATACAAATAACTATCACAAAATAGATCTTGAAAACTTTTCAAAATCAAGAGAAAACGTTTTAGCTATTTATGATATTATTACTGCAATAATAGGTCCATTTCAATCTGCAACTCAAGTTAATCTATATACACAAAATGGCACCTGTATTGGTTCTGGCTATTTTCAAGGAGTAGTTAATGTTGATTTTAAAAGTATTCCCTGGTATGAAGAAACTATAAATAAAAATGGCGAAAAAAATATAGTTATCACAGACAAGCTATTAAATTCTAATACAAAACTAGACAATAAAAATCTTCATAATTATCTCTCTCTGACTCGTGTATTTTTTAATAGCACAAATGAGCCTGAAGGTATCGTTGAAGTTATACAAGATTGTAATACTGTGTTTTCTTTAATTCCAGAATTGAAAGAAAAAAATCCTTCAACTACCTTTTATGTATATAACGAAAAAGGTCAGTTAGTATATCCTTACTCAAGTACTCTAAATCCAGAAGACACTATAAACTATGTGGATACTATAGAAAAAAATAATCTAGCTCCATCTACTGGATACTTTGTAAATGTCGATACTAACAAGGATGTATTATTATCTTATGAGAAAATAAATTCTTATAATTGGACAGTAGTTACTGTTGAATCTAAAGATATTGTATTTAAATCACTACAGTCCTTTAAGGAGACTTTCATTGTTATAATAATTACCTCTATTATATTTACATTATTTTTATGTTTTTTAATTTCAAGTCGATTGACTTATCCACTAAGTACATTGACAAAATCCACAAAAAAAGTAACTATAAACAGTGTACTGAATGAAAACGAAACCATTCTACCTCCAATAAACAGCAATATACTTGAAATTTCAGAATTATATCAATCCTTTTTAGACATGTATGATAAATTGAGAGATTCGTCCCATGAAATATTGTTGCTTAAATCAGAAGAAACGCGTGCTAACCTTCGAGCAACACAATCATTAGTTAATCCTCATTTTTTATACAACAGTTTAACTACTATAAGCATTATGGCAGAGGAAAAAATGAATGATGAAATTATGAATATCTGTTATGCACTTTGCGATTACTTTAGATATATCACAACATACGATGAAACAGCAGTTCCTCTTAATTTAGAAATATCATTTACTGAAAAATATATTGAATGTATGAAAATGAGATATGGAAATGATTTTATTTATGATTCGCAAATCAGTGAAGAAACAAAAGAAATTTTAATTCCTAAATTAATTGTTCAGCCAATTGTGGAAAATGTATTTAAACATGGTTTTACCTCAGCCCCTCCATGGCATTTAAAAATTACTACTACCACCAGTGATGATAAATGGCTTATATACATTGAAGATAATGGAGGTTGTTTAAGTGATGAAGAAAAGGAAACACTCTTATCTAATTTTGATAATTTAGATAAAAATATGGAAATGAAATCATTAAAGATTGGTGGAATGGGACTTAAAAATGTTTATCTACGATTGCAGCTTTTATATAGCGACCAAGCTGTATTTTCAATTGATACTTCAAAAGAACATAAAACAATTTTTATAATTGGTGGTCCTATTCATTTAAATAAGGAGGATTTTTATGAACAATACACGCACTTATAAAATTATCGTAGTCGAAGATGAGCCTCTTATAAGACAAAATATAATAAAAAAAATAAATTCTTTATCCATACCTTTTGAATTGGTTGGTGAAGCTGGTAATGGAGAAAGTGCTATTTCTCTTGTTGAACAATTATATCCGTCCTTAGTTATCACTGATATAAAAATGCCACAGTGTGATGGCCTTGAATTAATTAAATATCTACATAAAAATCATCCACATATCAAATCTATAATATTAAGTGGATATAATGATTTTAAATATGCCCAAACTGCACTAAAATATGGTGTTAAAGATTTTTTATTAAAACCCATTAAACTTGATGAACTAAGCACAGCACTTCAAAATATCCTTGTTATGCTTGACTCAGAAAATAAAGAGTTATCTTCATTTTCCATTGATCCAAATAACTTGAAACCTGAAAACTTAAGTCAACTTTTAGAAAATTATTTGCTAAAAAATTATGCTTCAATAATTTCTATTCATGATATTGCTGAAAAATTTGGATTCACAAATGAGTATTTGAGCAAGATATTTAAAAAATACACTGGTGTAACACCTATAAAATATATCACTAAAATTCGAATTAATGAGGCTAAACAACTTTTAATTAATCAACCCGAACTAGAAATAAAGAAGGTAGGAGAATTGATTGGATATAAAGACGCTTTTTATTTTAGTCGTGTATTTAAATCAAATGTAGGTGTATATCCTACCGATTACAGAATGCAATACAAAGATCACTAAAATGAGATAATATTTTTATAGGAGATTATCATGCTATTCATGATAATCTCCTAATCTTTTATTATTAATTATACATTTATTCTCCAAAAGCTTGTGATAAATCATGGATTATATCATCAATATGTTCTGTTCCTATTGAAAGACGAATTGTATTTGGTTTTATTCCTGATTCTTTTAACTCAGTTTCATTCATTTGCGAATGAGTAGTGCTAGCTGGATGGATTACTAACGATTTAACATCAGCTACATTTGCAAGTAAAGAGAATATTTCTAACTTATCAATAAAGTCTTGTGCTTCCTTTGCACCACCTTTAATTTCAAATGTAAATATAGATCCTGCTCCATTTGGAAAGTATTTATTGTATAGCGCATTATCTGGACTTTCAGGTAATGATGGATGATTAACACTTTCAACCTTTGGATGATTTTTCAAGAAATCTACTACTTTTAAAGCATTTTCAACATGACGTTCAACTCTAAGTGAAAGAGTTTCTAGTCCTTGTAATAATAAGAATGAATTAAATGGACTTATGCATGCTCCTGTATCTCTTAATATAACCGCACGAATCCTAGTTACATATGCAGCTGGTCCAACAGCTTCAGCAAATTTAATTCCATGATAGCTTGGATCAGCTTCACTTAGTTGTGGGAATTTCCCTGATCCTATCCAATCGAATTTTCCTGAATCTACAATTATTCCTCCAAGAGAGGTTCCATGTCCACCTATGAATTTTGTAGCTGAATGAACAACAATATCAGCTCCATGTTCAATTGGTCTAAATAAATATGGTGTTCCAAAGGTGTTATCTACTATTAGTGGAATTTTATGCTTATGTGCAATTTCTGCAAGAGCATCTACATCTATAATATTAGAATTTGGATTTCCAAGTGATTCTATAAAAATGGCCTTTGTATTTTCTTGAATTGCATTTTCAAAATTTGACAAGTCTGATGGGTCTACAAAAGTTGTTGTCACCCCATTGTTTGGGAATGTATGTGCTAGCAAATTATATGATCCGCCATATATAGTGTTTTCAGAAACTATATGATCCCCTGCTTTAGTTATATTTTGAAAAGCATATGTTATTGCTGCTGCCCCTGATGCTACTGCAAGCCCTGCTACTCCACCTTCTAAAGCTGCAACACGTTTTTCAAAAACATCTTGTGTAGAATTTGTTAAACGTCCATATATGTTACCTGCATCTGCTAATCCAAATCTTGCAGCTGCATGTGCTGAATTCTTAAATACATATGAAGTTGTTTGATAAATTGGTACTGCTCTTGCATCTGTTGCCGGATCCGGTTGTTCTTGTCCAACATGAAGTTGTAATGTTTCAAATTTTAATTTTCTTTCTTGATTACTCATAGTTTTTGCCCCCATTTTATATAAATTTAATAATCTTGAATAATAAAATTTTTCCATCAAAGTTTCCAAGTTTAATTAAAATAATTATGTATTTATATACCAAAAAAGCTACTTTCCGAATAAGAAGGTAGCAGAAAAATTCATATACATTCTTATCTTTCAGATTTAACATCTGCAGGAATTAGCACCTTAAATTTAAAGTATAAAATTCAGGTTGCTAGACATCACAGGGCCAGTCCCTCCGTCTTTCTTGATAAAAAATTTTTAATTTTATTATTCTTAGTTGTTTACTATGATATAAAGTATATCTTCTTTACATCTTCATGTCAATACCATTTTCTAATTATTTTTTACTTTTTATTAATATTTCTTTAATATATATCTGTAATAAATTTTAAAATAGCAATAAATCTCCTTTTATATTATTACTTACCTAATTATAATAACTATAAATAGTTTATTCATTTAAATATACTAGCTCTCCATTAAAATAAGTTCTATTTATATTAGTATTCCCTATATCTAAAGGATTGGTCCAAACTATATCCTTATCCAATACTATAAAATCTGCTTTTTTTCCAATTTCCAAACTTCCGATTTCCTTCTCCTTGCCTAAAACATAAGCGGCATTTATAGTGAACATTTTTATAGCTTCAACAATTGATATTCTCTCCCTTGGATTTAATCTATACTTCACATCATTCATATTTATAATTTCTGGATATCCAGATGGCAAGAAATCATATAAATTTCTAACTGTTGCACACTCTATAGCCTCCAGTGGATTTATCTTTACTGAAGTATTGTCATCAGAAGTTGCTGCTGTGATTACTCCTAAATCAACTAATGATTTAACAGGATATTGCCTATAGGCTCTTTCTTTTCCTATAGCTAATACTTCATTTTTGCTCAAACTCATAGATTTATAAAACCAACATGGCTCTATTATTGTATTAATTTTTAAAGCCTTCATTTTTCTTATATAATACTGTGTTATTAAATCTACATGAATTAATGAATTTCTGAATGTCTTGTTTTGATTATTTATTATTGAATATTCTATTCCATCTATTGCAAACTTACAAGCTAAATCTCCTTTGGCATGAATACAAACATTAAACTCTAATCTATTTGCCATCTTTATTCCTTCTTTAAGCTCATTAATATCCCATAAGAATAAGCCTTGCTTCTCATTACATTTGTCATCAATTAATGTATAAGGTTTAAACAAAAATGCAGTCATATTTTCTATAATTCCATCTGAAAAAAACTTTGCTACTGAAACTAAAAATAATTCTGTACTATATATTATCCTATTTCTTTTAAGTTCATGTAATTGCTCATTTACACTTCTTTTACATAATTCTTTAGGTAAAATTGTCACCCCATATACTATTCTCAATTTAAGTTCTTTCATGTTCTCCAATTTTCCATAAAGCTCTAGAGGCATCTTCACTTCTTTAGTATCAATTAATCCTATAGTTGTTACTCCATGAGAATGTTGCAATTTTTGATACTTTATAAAATTATCTATATACTCTTTATCTTCATATTTATCTATCCAATCAATATTAACTAAGTAAACAGCGCTCTCTTTTAATATACCCCACAGTTGATTTTGCTCATCTAATTCTATTCTTCCACCATTTGGAACGTTCGTATTTGGAGTTATTTTAAAATATTCAAATGCCTTACTATTTAGCCATAAAGAATGGCCATCAAATGATCTTAATACTATTGGTTTGTCCGTTTCTATTTTATCAAGCCATTTCTTATTAGGTCCTTTAAACGCCTCACTATAGCAATTTAATTCTTCCTCATTTTTTTCAAAAATCGAATTCTTCCAACCTATCCCATAAATAACTTTCTCTTCTGGATGTGTATCAATGTAATTTTGAATATATATTAAATACTCTGTAACATTATTACATTGGAATAGAGATAAATCTCCTTTTTTCATTATATCTCTTTCAGACATATTGCAGTGAGCATCAATAAAACCTGGTAATACTGTTCTATATTTTAAATCTATTATTTCTTTTTTGTCAATAAAGTAATTACTTATTTCATCATTAGTTCCTAGGGCTACTATTTTTCCATCTTTAATGGCCATAGCTTCATATATACTACTTTTCTCATCAATACTGTATATAACTCCATTAATAAAAACCTTTACTATATCACTAGAAGATTTTTCATTTAATTTCATTATTCAGTTAACACTCCTCTTAATTAACTCTTTATTTAAAAATACAGTTTATTATATTCATAAAACCCAAAATAATTAAAAATTTTTTTATATTTTTTTACTATTAATACATTAATAGATATATCATGAATAAATATTTTTATTTAATCATAATAAAAAACGATAGCTATAATAACTATCGTTTTATCTTACCTCGCAACGTCCTACTCTGCCACACAGTCTCCCATGCAGTACCATCGGCGCTATAGACCTTA
>NZ_JAKJJY010000039.1:0-20740 GCF_022320955.1 Clostridium sp. YIM B02555
CCGTATGTGGTGAAAGTCACAAGTACGGTTCTTAGGGGGGAAAGAAACCGAGAGGTTTCCGACCTACCCGACAATGGGGCAAGCTCCTACAAAGAGGAGCCTGTAAACCTGAATGATATTGTGGTTTAAAGATGTTTTTTAGGGACTTGTTGATTCTCACAAAATGATTTTACACTTAAAATAATTGGTTAATTTATTTTTCATCCATATTAATATCCTGTTGTAAGTTTTCTTGAGAAAACGGCTATTGAGTCACCGTTAGCAATTATAATACGTGGTAATTTATACTTATTGTTGTCAGATGAACTTAAACCTCCGCTTACTGTAAAACCACCTTTACAACCTAGATTCTGAAGAATTGAGGTTGTGGTTGAATTATAATTTCCATAAGGGTATGCAACGGAACTAGGAGCATTGTTTGTTATTGATTTAATCTTTATATTTGCATTATTTATAGCTGAGTATTGAGTATTCCAGTCTGAAGTAAGTGATTGATGGTTGGTGGTATGATTTTCTACATCAATCCCATTAGCTGATAATGTTTGCAATTGAGCGCTTGTAAGATGACCGCCAGTGTTTATCCAGTCAGGAACAGCAAATTGAGTTGCTTTAAAACCATATTGTTTCAAAACAGGGTATACATTTGTATAGAAATCGCTTGTACTATCATCGAAGGTAAGCAATACAGGCTTTGTTGGGGGACTAGAGGTTCCATTTAGTATACTGTAATATTGATTAAGGGACAGAGTTGTATAACCATTGTTCTTCAGATAAGCCATGTCGTTCTTAAATTCTGTAAGACTAAATTGATATGTGCCACTTGGATTTGGTGTAACAACATGATAAAGGAGCACAGGAATTTTGGTTGTTGAATTAGCAAAAGCAACCACGTTTGTAGAAGCTAAAATAAATAGAGAAAGAATAATAGTAACTAATTTTTTCATTAAAATCTTCCTTTCTTAAATTAAATTATGATTAAAGTGCAAAAAATATTTTGTGCAAAATAAGTAAAATTCTATATACAGTATAACATACTTTTATGTAAATTAATACATTATAAGGTAAAAAAATACTTTAAGATGGGTTACGAATATAAAGCAAAGGAAATTAAATAATAGTGTTAAATGTTTAAAAGATACATCTGCATTTACAGGTTGGTCATTTAGAAAGATTAGACGTAATTTTTTATTTTATTTCGTGACTTTACTTTTTTTATTGCATCTATATATATGAAGAGGTTATAACGATATAATTTTTAATTTTGTAAAAATATAATTTTACAAAATGTAATAAAAAATTATCGGAATGGCACTTTATAATATTGTAAAGAAGGTGAAAAGTATGAATTCATTACATGAACTTACTAATATCAGTAAGGTGATTGAAGAAAAGCTTATTGAACTTGGCGTATATACCCCTATAATTCTCGAAGACATTAGAAGGAGCAATATAAGGGAAAAGATTACATTATTTGCCTAATGACAAAAAACAGGAATTAAAAATATTTTATAAAAAACTGTAAGATTTAAGGAGAAGATAATTATGAGTATTAGTAATTCATTTATGACATTTGCAAAGGAAGCACCAGAACAACAAAAGGCATGGGGCGAACTTATTAGTAAATTAGATAATGCATGCAAACTGGATAAAAAAACGGAGGCGCTTGCTTATTTAGCGGTATTAGCTTCTGCTAGACTTGAAAGTGGAATACCATTTCATGTAAAACAAGCTAAGTATTTAGGTGCTTCAAGGGAAGAAATTATAAGCAGCATTTTAGTTGGACTTCCTGCTGTAGGAAATGTTGTTATTCAGGCTTTACCTATTGCATTATCTGCGTTTGATGAATAGTATTTTTAAGTTATGAATCAATAAAATTAAATAACAAATTATAAAATCGCATTATTCACGAAATGAATTTGCGATTTTTTAATGCGCAATTCTAATACATGATGCAAAAAACTTCAATAAAGTAATACAGTAAAAAAGTGTTTAAGTTCTGATTGTTAATTTAAATAAAAAAATTTGAACCTACAAATTAATATTATAGGCTCAAAATCATTAGTTTTAATATTCACATACTGTATATCTTTGGTGGCAAATAGTGCACATGTAGGTATGACAACCATTATGAACATATAGTTCTACCCAATTATGTTCATGTGTAGCATTAACAATTTTTGTTGGTTGATTAGTTTCTGTCGCATAAGCAAAAGTTGGCATACCTACAAAATAGAGTAGTAACATCGATAAAGTTACGCTTAAGAATTTATTTTTCATTTATATCGCCTCCTATTAATTACCAATCACATTCCGTTTTTATACATAAATCAAGTTATCTTTAAAAATATATTAAATGAAAGGCGTCAGTAATATACATCATGTAAAAAGTGTGTAGTAAGTAATAAAATAATGTTCTTTGAAAATTGAATAATGCGCTGTTTACAAAATATGTTATAATTCATTCATAATAGTATCATATTGTGCTCAACAGTTTCTTAAAAAAATATTAAGGTAAATTATTCAAAAAGTTTTATGGATTATTTAAATTTAAATTCATGTATTATAACAATTTTAGCCTAAAGCGAACTCACGAGCAAGATATGGCAAACAAAAATAAGGAGTAGATAGTATGGAGAGTATACAGAGTAAGATTCTGAAGACTATGCTGCGTATTGTTAAACTAAAAAAAATGTGGGAAGTAACTGGTGATGAATTAAGAAAGAATATAGAAAAAAAACAATTATCAGAAAGCCATGAACCTCCTAAAAAAGTACAAAGAAATTTTAATATCAGCAAAAAGGATATAAATGGTTATTGTTGCTATATAATCAAACCACTGAACGATGTGGGCAAAAAACATATACTTTATCTTCATGGAGGAGGTTTTGTCTATGAAATTATGAGCCTTCATTGGGAATTTATCGGTAAACTCGTAGAATCTCTACAATGCACAATAACTGTTCCAATTTATCCTTTAGCACCGAAACATCAGTACCAAGAAGTTTTTGACATGATTGTTCCAATCTATCAACAGATTATTTCAGATACTAAATTTGAAGATGTTGTAATTATGGGTGATTCAACAGGTGGAGGACTGGGATTTTCTCTAGCACAACTTTTAAAAGAAATAAATTTGCCACAACCTGGAAATATAATTCTCATAACACCTACACTAGATGTGTCGTTCAGTAATCCAGAAATACATGACATGGAGAGGCTTGACCCAGTATCGGCAGTACCTGCATTGAGTGATATAGTTAAGTGGTATAGCGGGGATAAAGGCTCAAAGCATTACCTAATTAGCCCTATTTATGGTAACTTTGAAGGACTCGGTAAAATTAGTTTGTTCATAGGAACACATGATATATTGTATCCTGATGCCAAAAGGTTCAAGAATATGGCAGATGAAAAGGGAGTAAAAATAGGTTATTATGAATATCCTTCCATGATCCATATTTGGCCATTGCATTTCTTTCCTGAATCACAGAAAGCAACTCAACAGATTATTGATATTATAAAGTCGTCATAAATGTAAAAAAACAATGTAACAATATATGTTGATAATTCACAATCTTCTTATTTGACATAGTAACACTATAAAATTCTTTCTTCAGTTAACATTGAGCAGTTAGGAATGATATTAAATTGCAGTCTCTAAAAATATACGTAACCAATTTATCAAAGATTAGTACTAAGCATTATTAAAATCTATATATCTTTTTATTAATGAACATACTAAAAAGTATAAATTGCTACTATGAATTATGTTTTATGATAATTGTGAGGAGGACTTAAAGTGAAATCATTAAAAAGAGTAATGGCGTTTATTCTATTTTTTGTTATGATATATACTTCACTAACATGCTGTAGTTTGAAAATAACAAATGCTAGCTCAAATATTACTACAAGGAGAACTATTAATATAGGTGTATTACTCTATAGTTTTGATGATCTATATACGTCAATAATAAAGAAAACTTTAGAAGATATTCAAATGAAAAATGAGGATAAAGTAAAATTTACTTTTTATGATGGAAAAGATAACCAATCTATTCAAGAGGCTACTATTAATAACATATTTAAAACTGGCAATGTTGACATTTTATTAGTGGATTTAGTAAATAGAAGCGTAGAATCAGTAAAAAATGTTCTTGATAAAGCAAAAGCACTTGGAATTCCAGTAGTTTTTAATTACCTAGAACCTAGAACAGAAGATGTTATTAAATCTTATAATAAAGCTTTTGTTGTAGACGCAGATAATAAGCAAGGAGGAGATTTGCAAGGAAAGATTATTATTGATATATGGAATGCTAATAAATCAAGTATAGATAAAAATAATGATAACATATTACAATATATTATGCTACGTGGTTCTGACCAAAATATCAGGCCACAATATGCTCTTGCGGCAATTAATACAAAAATAAAAACAGAACCACTTCAAATAGTAAATGCTAATTTTAATAAGGAATTTGCTAAAGATGCAATTAATTCTTTATTCCTAAAATATGATGGCAAAATAGAAGCAATAATTGCAGATAATGATGCTATGGCAATAGGGGCTGTTGAGGCATTACAGACATATGGATATAACACAGGTGATCTTTCTAAAACTATTGTAGTTGTAGGGATTGACGGAATGCCAGAAGCCATTGAATTAATTAATAAAGGGGAGATGGAAGGTACAGTTAGTCAAGATCCCCGAGATACAGCCGAAGCTCTTTACACTGTGGGAATGAACTTGTTTTCTAATAAAACACCTACAGAAGGTACAAATTATAAGTTAGATAAAATGGGTGTCACAATTTTGCTTCCATACCAAGAGTATACGGCAGAAAAGTAGTACACAATTCTACTACATGATGCAAAACTTCAATAAAGTAATACAGTAAAAACGTATTTAAGTTTGAATAATGTACTATTTACAATTTATGTTATAATTAATTCATAATAATAGAGTATAAATTTAAGATTATATATATTTTTTGAACAGGAGGGGATTTGTTTATATGGGGATACTGTCTAACAGCGTACATACGGGTTTATTTGTTGAAGATATTGAAAAGATGGTGACGTTTTATAGGGATATCTTGGGCTTTGAAACAGATTGGGATGGAGGATCGTTTGTAAATTTCAAAGTGAAAGACGGAGGATTGTTTATGTTTGACAGGAAACAATTTGCTGAGGCAATGAACCAACCTTATCATCCACCAATGGGATTTAATCTAACAATGCAAATAGGCATAGGTGTTAAGACTAAAGATGATGTTGATAGAGAATATGAACGGCTAACGGCACTTGGGGTTAAATCACTCACAGGAGAGCCAGTTACACAACCTTGGGGACAAAGAAATTTTTGGATTGCTGATCCTGAAGGTAATTACATTGAAATTGGTTGCTGAACTTATGAAGTACTCGAATATGCTATAATTAATACAGAATAGTAAATGCGTACTAACTACTGAATTTTAATTTACGAACAATGTTCGTTGATAATTAAACAATACGTCATTGGTATATTTTTATAAATCATAAATTTTAATAAAGATTTAATGATATTATCTAAGAACTATTACAGCACTAATTGCAATTCTTATACTTGGAGGGATGTTTGGTTGGGTACTTTATATAAAACAGTAGATTCACTCTTAAATAAATCTATATTACGGAAATATAAATTTGGCTTTACTGGGGAGGCATATATTGATTCAAGTGAATTTAAAATAGAGTATAACATGTATTTGCCTATATTAAAAAAATATTTCAGCGTCAAAAAACCGTTTTATTGTAACAGAAATAATTCTTATTATTCAGAGGATTTAGATGAAACAATAGATTTATTAAGAGCAATACTTATAGATGCACCTAGTATTCTAAATTCTGAAATGCTATATAATAAGAAACAATTTGTTATTTTTTCGCTTACACAACATATGCTTTCATGTATAGCAAAATTAATTGGTATAGTATTTTCTTATAATACTTTGAAAAATAGTTATTATGAATTACTAAAAGGCTACCTTTCAAGATTTACTGACTATTTAGTGCAGATTATATTTGATGAGGACTTTTATGATTTTCCTAAATTATATTTTGGATTTATTGATAATTTATTAATAGATATGAAGAAACTTAATATTGCTAGTGTCCGGGAATATTCAGAAATGGATAACATTCTTGTTATGACTACTGCCTTTTTTGCGTTATGTGACTATATAGGAGTAAATGATATAATAATCTCTCCATTGCAAGGAGCTGCTTTGATACCACCTTTTTATATTTCTATGCTAAACTATATGAATGCTACAAAAAAAGATTTTAGTAAAATATCCTATGAATATGTTAGGTATTCTAGATATGATACTTCTCATTTTTGTCAAGAATCTTTATCTGAACAAGTTTATCATTTAAGTACTAAGTACCCTGCTGTTTCAAAAATTATATTGATAGATGATAATACAGGCACAGCAATTACTATTAAAACAATAAAGAATGAATTGCTAAGATACTTTACAAATATAACGACATGTGTCTTAGAATATTATTGGGAAGCAAAATTATATAAAGCTGACACCTATCCTGCATTTCAACTAGATGATATTGATTTAATAACCCCTTTATGTTATAGATATTTTAAAATACTTGATGAGCAAATAGAATATATAAAAAATCTAAAAGAAATTCATACTAGATATAGTCAAGGTTCATTTAATAAATTGAGTATGATTTATAATGAGATAGATTATAGTCAATATATATCAAAAAGCAGTATAGATGAATTGTGCAAATTAAGAATTTTAAACATATATGAAAGATTTAAGCATTTAGATGATATAATGGCTGATTATCATTGTAGGAATATTTAAAATATATTTTGTAAATAGAGCTTACCATTTCTTTATTTATCAAATATACATTACAAACCGAATTATTGTCCAGAATGCTGCATTATTCAAAGTCAATTTTTCAGTATTTTTTAGTTTGGAATGTTCTTAAATCATGAATTAATAAAATTAAATAAAAATTGTAAAATCGTATTATTCAAGAAATTGAATTTGCAATTTTTTTAGTGCGTCATTCTAATAACGGATGCAGATCTGTTGTATGCAATTTAGAAATGAAGTTGTAAATTACTATTATATATTATGATTAATATATAATAGTAATTTAACAAGAAATATACAAATTATAATTTATCATTGACTTCTAAGAATTTGTTAGATATAATTTGTATGAAATTAAATAAGAGCTTATGCTTTCATCACCGGGTGATTGTATTATAAGGCATCCAAAAGCCAACCGTAGGTACGGTGTGTTTTCACACTATAAGGTTAGCTTTTGGGTGCCTTTTATTTTGGAGGAGGCAAAAATGACAATTAAAGAGTATAACTATTTACCAGAAGAAGCTAAAAAAATAAGAAGCGAGGTGTTTGTAAAAGAGCAAGGATTTGTTGAAGAGTTTGATGAAATTGATGGTATTGCTAAGCATATGGTTATATATGAAAGCGAACAGCCAATATCAACATGCAGAATTTACTTCAATAGTGAAAAACAATCATTTGTCATAGGAAGAATCGCTGTCGTAAAGGAATGGAGGGGGAAAAATATTGGGGCGAAAATAATAAATGTTGCAGAAGAGAATATAAAAAGAGATGGTGGAAAAAGTGTAATGTTGTCAGCACAAGTACGAGTTGCAGAGTTTTATGAAAAGCAAGGGTACAAAAAGCAAGGAAAAGCATATTTGGATGAGGATTGTCCGCATATTTGGATGAAAAAGAATTTGGGGGATATGGGTAAATGAATATAAATTATCTCATGCCACTTCTTGTTGTAATCATATGTAATGTTTGCTATCACTTGATTAGTAAAAATATTTCAGGTACTACTAATACATTTATTGCTCTGTTTATAACATATGGAGTTGCTTGTTTAATAAGTGCTTTCGGATTTCTAGTTACTTCAAAAAACTATTTTATTACGGAAGTTACAAAAGTCAATGTATCAAATGTTCTATTAGGATTAGTTGTGGTTGGAATTGAAGGTGGATATATTCTTATGTATCGCAGTGGTTGGGAAATAAGTAAAGGCTCACTGATAGTAAATATGTGTGTAGCAATCATTCTTCTAATTGTTGGTATACTGGTGTTTAGGGATGGAATCACAATAAAGAAAGTAATTGGTGTTGTTCTATGTATTATTGGAATTTTATTTATTAATAAATAGACAGATAACTTCCAATTTATCGTTGAGGTAATTCAGAATATGTAAAATTGACGTAGCAAAATATAAAAAATGTTCTTTGAAAATTGAATAATACCCATTGGAATAATATGGTATAATGTTGATAAGAATTCAATAAAGGAGTTGTGTAGTATAATGATGAAGAATCAATCTATTTTACTTATATATGCTCATCCAGATGATGAAACAGTTTTTACTGGGGGAACTATACCTAAATATGTAGCTAATGGTGTAGATGTCTATTTAGTATCTGCTACAAGAGGAGAATGTGGTAAAACATCTGGTCTGTGTACTCAAGAACAACTTGCTATTACACGTGAAGAAGAATTAAGAAAAGTTGCCCAAATACTGGGGATTAAAGAAGTAGATTTTCTTGGATATACAGATAAAAATCTAAATAAAGTTAATAAAATAGAAATAACTCATAGAATTGCAAATATTATACGTAATATTTGCCCTAAAGTAATTATTACATTTGGTCCTGATGGTGCTACGGGACATGAAGATCATAAAGCTATACATGATTTTGCGGTTGAGGCTGTAGAGATAGCTGGAAATGAAAGAGTCTTTGAATTGAAAAATAAGCCGTTCAAAGTACCAAGAGTGTATTACGTGTCTCTTATTCAAAAGATAAGAGACAATTGGGGAATTAGAGAAAAAGCACCTGAGCCTGATACAATAATAAATTTTAGATCATTTTCAAGTGTAAAATTGAAGGCTTTAAAATGTCATAGAACTCAAGCGCTAACCATAAATAAGTTTTTAAATCTAAGCGATGAAATATTGCCTTGTTTTCTTGAACAGGAAACTTTTAAGTTAGCAAAAGAGTATAGCTTAATTAAAAGCACAGGTGGAGAAGACTTAATCAGTGAAAATTGAAATATTAGCAGCTTACATTAAAAATAAAGATTATAATTAATTGGAATGCCGTATTATTCAAAGTTGGATTTGCGGCATTTCTTGTTGCGCAATACTAGTATGGGAGGGATAAAGAATGGGCAGATCATATGGAAGTATAGAAATTAAAGATATATCTCAAAAGCAGGTTGAAGAGTTTTACGAATTTTTACAAGGTGAAGTTCCTGAAAAACTTAACATGAAAAGACCACCTCATTTATCAGGACAAATTGCTTTTAGGATTATATATTATTTGCAAGAAATAATGGAGATTCTACGAGATAAATTTGAAAGATGTGCATCATGTGGAAGAATATATAATTCAGAAGAAGAAGGGAGTTCTAAGACTTCACATTGTGATTATTATAGAAGAGATTAGTTAATACAGAATACTAAAAAAATATTATAGGTATTTTTATCAAAAATCTTCTTAAAATAATGCTATAAAACAATTTGTGGTTGAATAATGATTTAATACTTTTAACAGGGTAATGATTTGGGAGGATATTATTTATGAAAAAAAATTATAGAAAAATAATAATTTTAGTACTTCTGATTACAATTTGTATTGGATTATGTAAAATATGTAGTGCTGAAATCACTAACAACCCAATCCCAAATAATATCTCAAACAAAGATAGACTGGAAAATATAAAAGAAAAAGGAGTATTAACTGTTTTAACAACTGATCTTCCTCCATTTTCTTTTCTAGATACCAAAACTAATAAAGAAACTGGAATATATATAGATATAATAAATAACATTGCAGAACAATTAGGTGTTAAAACAGAATTCAAAGTAGTCCCATTTTCAGATTTAGTTAAAACCTTAAATACTGATGATAGCATAGATGTAATAGTTACTGGACTTACCATTATAGATGAACGTAAAAAATTAGTAAGTTTTACTGTTCCATTATCTAAAAGTTCAGAGGTTATCGTTACACCTAAAGTTTCATTAATAAATTTTAAAGAAGATTTAAAGAATGTAGTTGTTGGAGTGCAAAGAGGAACCGTTCATGTAAATTATGCAGAAGATTGGAAAAGAGAAGGCAAAATAAAAGATTATATACTTTTTGATAGCATTTCCCAATTGTTATCAGCGGTGAATGCAGGGAAAATGGCTGCTGCAATAGCAGACTCCACTGTTACAGATTACACAATACGTAGAGATAATCTATATTTAAAAATAATAAAGCCATATACACCAGAATACCCTAAATTTGTAGCAATAGCAGTAAGAAAAAGTGATATTAGTTTATTAAATGAATTAAATAAACTAATTAATAATATGAAAAATTTTAAAGTTATCGATAAAATTTTTGAAAAATATGGATTAGGTGATGAATATTCAGTTGGCAAAGGACAATAGAGGTACCGCCAACATTTCTAGATTAACTATACTAAAATGGTGAGAATTGAGAGGTGATAGAAAATGAATGATTTTATATTTAATAGAATTGATTTTAATTGTGATATGGTTCAAAAGGGAAAGCCATGTTCATGTGAACCAATCCAAGATAGATATGTTGATGGCTCAATTGAGATAATTAATAATTTCAAATTAAAATCATATGTTGAAGAGCTTTCATTAGGATGGAAAACCGTATGGATTTATAAAGATGAATATATGCTGGAAGTTATAAAAAAGCTTCCAGAACAACCAAAAACAATTTTTGAACATTGGATTTTAGGAAAAGCTTTTGGTTATTCTGATGAAGCTATCAAGAACTTTTTACAAAGTTAGTTGCATTGCATTTAGGACAAGGTGATAATGTGTCTGTAGTATCATCTAAGCGTACTAATTGACCACATTTAGTACATTTATATGTACCTTTACCTGGTTTTTCTCCTGTTGATGGCATATATATCACCTCCTTTTATACAACAATAGTTCGATATTGTTTTACCAAAATCCTTTAATTATTAAAAATAATTTATCTACAAAAAAATTAGCAGAGGTAGCTGGATGCAGTTCCAGAGCTATTGAGTATTGGGAAAGTGGTAAAAGAAAAATAAGCCTAGAAAATGCAGATAAGATTTTTAAAGCATTAGAGAAAACACTTACTATTGGTGTTAAAAATAACGAACAATAGTGCGTAATTCTATGAACGGATGCAGATCTATTTTATATAGTAAAAAAATGTTCTTTTAATAAATCAGAATTTGTCGTTGCTTTTTTGTTTGTATATGATATAATAATTTTGTTTCATCAGAGGACTTGTAATCAAAAGATTATTTAAGTGGGATAGGATCCGAAAAGATCTTGTCCCACTTTTTTCATTACAATATACTATCTTAACAACAACGCTGATTGTATTTTGCTGTGTTTATTACCAAAATAGAATTAGTACAACAGGATATAACTCAATGAAAATTAGAAGAAAAGGAGATAATTATTAAATGCATTTGAAAACAGATAGATTGATAATTCGTGATTTTGAGAAAAAAGATACTGAGGGGTTATATGAATACCTTAAGAACCCACCTGTACATTGTTTTATGAGTGAAAAATTAAATTCACTTGATGAAGCAGAGAAAGAAGTTGAGCGAAGAGGCAAAGAAGGTGAACATTTTGCTGTTTGCTTGGCTGATACAGATTCAATTATTGGGGATCTTTTTGCCATAAAAGAGGAGCCTGATACATATAGCCTCGGATGGAATTTTAACTTAAGACACGGCAAGAGCGGTTATGCAACTGAAGCCGCAAAAGCATTAATCGGTTACCTCTTTAATAACGATGCGAGGAGAATATATGCTTATGCTGAAGATGATAATATTCCATCCCAAAAGCTTTGTGAACGACTTGGAATGAGACAAGAAGGATTCTTTATTGAATTTATATCTTTCGTGAACAACCCAGATGGAACTCCGCATTATGAAAATACTTACCAATATGCCATTCTGAAAAGAGAGTGGATGGAGACATAAATTTCAATTTAGCGTTGAAATAATTTTGAATAATATTAAATAGTACATTAATGAAATTAAAGACTAAGTAAAAAATATGGTGAATAGAAAGCAGGTTATCTCTGATTTTTATTCACCATTTAGCAATTATTATTTAGAATACTTATTGAATTTATCAATGTATTAATGATAAAATTATAAAAATTAGTTATGTTCGTTTTTTCCTTTTTTCAATATTTACGGATATAGTTTTTACCTTTACGCCACCGTTGCATCAGTGCCTATATCTGTTAACAAACCTTTTGATTTACCTGTTGGCATTGTATAACGTTGGTCTAAATATCTAAGTGCTGCACTTAATTCACCATCAGGTCCGCCATATTGTGTTATTAAATATTTAGCCATATTAAGATCCTTACATTTAAGATTTACTGGATATTCTAGAGTTTTTACATAATACCACATAAACTTGTATTCCTCCTATTCACATGTTTCCCATGGCCATGGTTTATCTACCCAAGCTTTTGGATTTTCAACAAATGCTGAACCAAAATTAGTTAATGGGCCAAATTCTTTTTCATAATCGCTTATTAAAGCAGTTAACTTACAAGATACTTTATTATAATCTTCCATAGCATTTTTATCATTTGGGAAATTATCAAGGTACAAGTTAAGTTCTACAGCACAAAATTGATACACTCGTATGCTATTTAATGCTTCCTTTTGATTCATATATATCACCTCTCAACCTTAATCTTTTTATATTCATAATTTTGAACATAATTATGATGCTCGTGATCATGGTGATGATATGGTTTATATAGATCTTTAAAAATAGTTCCTTTCAAAAATCCTTCTTTACAAGAATATAAATGTTCATATTCTTGAGGTAATATATATGCTTTAGCATATTCTTTATCAGATTTCTTTGAATATTCTTTTGAATACTCTTTGGATTCGCACATACAATCGTCATGTCTGTACATTAAGGTTATCTCCTTCGTTTGCTTCTTACTAATAAATATCCTATGCTTATAATAAATAAATGTGATAAATTTTGGATTTAAAAGTAATAACTTGTCAATAAATTTTGCTCTATCTCTTTTGGCATTTTTTTCAATGCTCTTGAAATACATCAAAGAATTAAAAGCTATTTCAAGAATATCATAGGTATTTATTTTAATTTTATAATTGAAGGTATAAAATGTTGGGGCGTTACAATTATTATCAGTTAAGACATAAACCAAAATGTTTTTCTTAATAGGATTAGCAATCTAATATTCTTTTACTTTAAATTGCTCATATAGGTTCAATTTCTTGACATAATAAGTCCTATTTACCGTATCTTATAATTCTGAGCAATTATATTTAGCAACAATTTTCGTCTGATAAAGAAAGAGAGAGGTTAATTTAAAATAGCTGAGTGGCATTAATGGAATAAGATTTTATAAAGCACCACAGAATACCAGATTGTGGAAGTACGAATCCTAGAAGAGCAACTAAAACTACTGTAGCTGAAGCAGAAAGAGAAGGTTATGGACGTTGTCGTCTATGTTGGTAAAATGGTGAAAGAGATTTACTTGTTCTAAAACTTCTTGCATGGTATCCCAAAGTTGCAATAAGCTCAGGTATTCTTGAATCAATGGTGGCACATGGAAAAGGTG
Organism: Clostridium sp. YIM B02555; assembly: GCF_022320955.1. Taxonomy (NCBI): domain Bacteria; kingdom Bacillati; phylum Bacillota; class Clostridia; order Eubacteriales; family Clostridiaceae; genus Clostridium; species Clostridium sp. YIM B02555. The sequence goes on from NZ_JAKJJY010000039.1 coordinate 13,712, forward strand.
ATTTTAATAAACGTATTTTAAAGCTTTTAAGAATTCAAACTTCCATAAGCGTATCTTGCCAATTTTGTATTGATATGAATTCCTTTGAATATGAAGAAAATGGAATAACCCAGGAAGAAATGTATTGTCTTACAGGAAAGTATAATATTAATGACGTATCAACATTTAATATTAGAGAAAAATTAGTAATAGGGTATGCAAAAATGATATCTCAAACTCCAATTAAAATACCAAAAGAGTTAATGGAGAAATTAAAACTTAACTTTACTGAACGAGAATTTGTTATTATGGCAAATACTATAGCTCAGGTTAACTACTGGGCTAGACTTATACAAGCTTTAGGTGTACCACCAACAGGTTTTTCAGATAAATGTGATATATAAATTATTGAAGGCATATTTTATTATTGGCAGCTCACATAAAATAAGGCACAAGAAATTGGTTTGATTTTTTCCTGTGCCTTATTTTAGAGCTTATAGTTAGTTTGAAGTATTATTAAAATAACAATTATCCAAGCCTCTAGAACCTTATTTAAACTTTCTTCCATTGATTTCTAGTGTGAGTTGCTCATGTCTCAATAATAAACCATTTTAATATAGAAAAGTGTATTAATTGTAGAATAAAAGTACATATAGATATCAAATTTAATAATCAAACTTATAAATGTATCTGATTTCGGTAAGTTTTGCATAAGTATGATTCTAGATTTGAATATCTATAATTAGTACACAATTCAAATTACAACTTATACTAAAATTTAGGCATAAATATTGAAATGAATTATTTTTCTATAAGTTCATCAATATGAAGAGTTGTGTAATTATTCGATTTTAAAGTTTTAACTATTTGTTGCAATGGTGAATTTTCATTGTACATAATATTTAATTTGTTATTGTTAGTATTAAAATCTATATATTTTAATTCAAGAAATGGATGGTAATATAAACTATGTAGTATATTAGGGTTTTCATCATTAAGTCCATTTATTATTGGAGCAGGATCTGAATTATGAACATATCCTAGAGGTGTTGGAACAAATAAATGGTGGTCATCTGAGTCATATACATTGTTTTTTGTACTATCAAAAGGCTCATATATAAATTGAAAATAATTTTCGATAACTTTTTTTTGAAGATCAGTTTCTCCATAATGGGGACTTTCAAAATATGAAATTGGAATATTTAAAGCGCTAGCAGTATCAATTCCATTTTCAATTAAAGCTTGTACTTCGGGAACAGTATTATTCACATCTTTAGTCAATTCATTACCAGGTCCGCTCTTTTCATCATCATGTTGATGAGTATATCCATGAAGGCCAATTTCAGCACCTTTGTTTATCAAATAATCTAAGAGATTAACAAATCCAACATTCTCAATATTATTATTTGTTAGTAAATCATTATCAATATTATTGTCGGGATCTTTAAATCTAGGAATCCAGCTAACATGAAATTTCATGCCTTGTGAGTAAAGAAGATTAGCCATACATTTAATTTTAGTTTGATTTTGATCAACAGAATAATTACCACCACATCCGAAATCCTCTAATCTAATTAAAGCAACTTTATTACTATATGATATTGAAGCAGGCTCTGGAGCAGCTGCTGTATTATTAAGTAGACTAATATTATTATTTTTAAAATCAAAAACAGCAACTAAATTAAAAATTTCTTCTATGTCTGATATTGAAATATAATTAGTTCCATCCTTATTTATTAAATTTCCACGTAAACTTGCGGTTACAGAATTTTTTGTATAAGATTTTTCAGTTAAAGAAATATTATTGTTTGTATTAGATATTATAAAGCCACTATCTTGAGTTTTAAGAGTAAAGTTAAGCTTACTGCAAATAAAATCAAGTGGTATATAATATCTTTGGGATTTAAGTAACATAGGAATATTTTTGATATTGGCTTCATTTAAAATATTCAATTTTATATCATTAACTTTTGTTATAGGCCTGTCTTCAAATTTTATATTGGGAATATAATTGCTTTTAAATGTAGTATTAGGTAGTGAACTTGCATAAACAGCATTGTTTATAACAGTAATATTCCTATCTATATATTTATAATAAAAAAGTGGCTGAGCAAATATAAATATTGATAATAATATTGTTGATATAAAGATAATTAGTAATTTCTTTTTCTTTTTCATGATGTTTCTCCTTTGTTGTATAAAATCTTTTCGTGTAACATTTTAGTACAAGTTTGTGTCAAATAATTGTCAACTTTGGAAATATACATTGAATTGCAGGTATATTTATAGTAAAAAAGTCAAATTAGGGCTAACTTATGAAAATTTAAAAGATAAATAAAAATCAAATAGTTTGTTGATAAAATATTTTTAATTAATACTATAAAAAATGAAATAACACTATTTACAAATAGGAAATTTTGGAGTAATATTAATACATAAATTCAAATTGATATTATCTGATTGAACTTATTGGATTTATTTATTGAAGATAATGAGGTGTTTTAATTGAAAAAGAAACTTTCAAATAAAGAAGAAGAATTTTTAAATAAATATGATGTAAATATATATGAGCATCCAAGTGTAACAAATGATGTAATAATATTTACAACTGATGATAAGTTGGAGAAAAATTCAAGAAAAGTTCCTAAAAAGGGAATGCAAGTACTTTTAGTAAGAAGAGAAGATTATCCTTTTAAAGATAAATTTGCAATTCCAGGAGGCTTTGTGAATATCAATGAGAGCCTAGAAGAAGGAGCCCTTAGAAAGTTGAAAGAAGAAACTGGAATAGATAATGTATATACAGAACAGTTATATACATTTGGAGATCTAAATAGAGATCCAAGAACAAGAGTAATTAGTGTAGGGAATATAGCCTTAATATCAAAGGATAAAATTGATTTTCAAAAGGAAGAAAAAAATTTTAAATCAGAATGGTTCTGGATAGAAAAAAACCTCATTGAAAGTCAAGAAGAAGAAAAATACCTATTAAATAGATATTTATTAAAGCTTGAAAGTGAGGATGAAAAACACATAATTATTTATGAAGTAAGAGAGAAAATAGAAAAAAGCATAAGTAAGAAAAAAGAATTAAGTTATTCACTCATTGAAGATAGTAATGAAGAATTAGCCTTTGACCATTATAAAATATTAGATTACTCATTAGATAGAATCAGAAATAAAATTGAGTATACTCCAATTGCTTTAAATCTTTTGCCAAGATTATTTACAGTTAAAGAACTTCAAAATGTATATGAAGCAATAATGGGAAGAGAAATTTTAAACTTTAGAAGAAAAATGGGAGATATGATTATTGAAACAGATGAAATCCTTGAAGGAAGGCCTTTTAGACCTGCTAAAATGTTTAAATTTAATGAGAATTTCGTACATGAATTTTAACTTATAATAGAGATTGTAATTTTAAGGGGGAAGAAAAATGATTTATTTAAATAATGCAAAGGTTAATATTACACGATTTCCTAATGGAGAAAGTCTTATAAACAGTGAAGATTTACAGATAAATAAAGAAATAAATACATTAAAGCTTAAGTTTGAAAATGATTCTGATATAACACATTTAATCTTTATCAAAGGACATTTGGATGAGTTAAATGTTAAATGCAGACTTATTATTGGCTATATGCCTTACAGCAGAATGGATAGAACCGAAGGCATGACAGTTTTTACTTTAAAACATTTATGCAGATTAATAAATAATTTAAAGTTTGAAGAAGTACTAATTTTTGAGCCACATTCTGATGTATGTGTTGCATTACTTGATAGAGTAAAAGTAGTTAATATGTCCAAAGATTTAGCAACTACTGCATTAGAGAAAATCAGTGATAATAATGAACCAATATATATAGTTTATCCTGATTCAGGTGCAGCTAAGAGATATGGAAAGCAAATTATCTATGATAAGATTTTGACAGCTAATAAGGAAAGAGATTTTAAAACTGGCCGTATTAAAAAACTTGAACTGTGTGGAACTATAGAAGCGAAAAGTTTTAAATCTTTAATTGTAGATGATTTATGTTCAAAAGGTGGAACTTTTATGCTAACAGCAGAAAAACTCAAAGAGTTAGGAGCAAGTGATATATATTTAGCAGTAACTCATTGTGAAGATACAATTTTTGATGGAGAAATTTTAAATGGAACTTTAATTAGTAAGGTATTTACAACAAATAGTATATTATCAAAAGCACATGAGAAAATTGAAGTTACTAATATTATTTAGTGAATATTAGACTTTTAGAATTTAGGAACTTTAGAATTTAAGAATTTTCTTATAGAATGCGGGCTAATTAAATATTATTTCGAATTCTATATGATTCAAAAATTTTTGTTGAAAATTTACAAATATCCAAAGGAAATAAAAATTCAGCTATTATTGAGTGTTGAGCATTGGCAATTGCAATATAAATGGGTATAGAAAAAGTTTAGAATGGAGGAGATTTTTATGAAAAAATTATTAGTTGTAATAGATTATCAAAAAGATTTTGTTGATGGAGCATTAGGCTTTAAGAAAGCTGAAACTTTAGAAGATGGCATTTACAAAAAGGTCAAAGAATATTTAGCAGATGGTCATAAGGTATTATTTACTTATGATACTCATTTTGAAAATTATTTAGAAACAAGAGAAGGAAAAAATCTACCTGTGCCCCATTGTTATATAAATACAGAAGGACATAAACTTTATGGAAAATTGAAAGATTTTGTTGATATTCCAAACACATTACACTGTAATAAAAATGCTTTTGGAATAGCCCCAAAAGATATGCTTAAAATAGCATCAGAACTTGGAGATGACATTGATGAAATAGAGTTTGTAGGCGTTGTAACAAATATGTGTGTTATAAGCAATGTTATAACTTTTCAATCTCAATATATAAATGCAAATCTATCTGTTGATGGAACTCTTTGTGCAAGCTTTGATGATAGCTTGCATGATAAGGCTTTAGATGTGATTGAAGCACTTAGTGTTAAGGTTATTAGATAATAGAATTGAGAATGAAGGGAAGAGAAAAAATGATAGATCCATTATTACTAACAGATTTTTATAAAACAATACATCATATGTGTTATGCGCCTGGTTTAACAAAGCTTGTAAGTTATTGGACACCTAGAATGTCTAGAAAAGAAAATATGGATAAGGTTGTCATGTTTGGCCTTCAATCATTTATAAAAAAGTATATGATTGAATATTTTAACGATAATTTCTTCAAAATTCCTAAAGAAGAAATATTAAATGAATATAAAAGAGTTATTTCAAATACTATGGGAGCAATTGCTGCAGATACAACACACATAGAAAAATTGCATGATTTAGGTTATTTACCTATACAAATAAAAGCAGTTCAAGAAGGAACAAGAGTAAATATAAAAACACCAATGATTGAAATTACTAATACTCATGAGGAATTTGCTTGGTTAGTCAATTATTTAGAAACCTTTATGAGTTGTAATATATGGCAGCCTATGACAAGCGCAACTATTGCCTATAGATATAGAGAGATAATTGAAAAATATTTTGATTTAACTGTTGAAAATGGTGCTGTTACAAAAGCTTGTGGTGATTTTAGCATGAGAGGCTTTAGTTCCATTGAAAGTGCCCAAACTAGCAGTGCAGGGCATTTGCTTTCTTTCACAGGAACAGCAACAATTTCATCAATACTTTATTTAGAAAAATATTATAATTGTAATATAGAAAATGAAATTGTTGGCCTAGGAACTCCATCAACTGAACACAGTGTAATGTGTACCTATGGTACAGATGAACTTAAGGCATATAAAAGATTAATTACTGAAGTATTCCCAAGTGGTGTTCTTAGCATAGTTTCTGATACCTATGATTATTGGAATCTAATTACGAATATTCTACCGATATTAAAAGAAGATATATTAAATAGAGATGGGAAAATTGTAATTAGAGGGGATAGTGGAGATCCAGTAAAAATAATTTGTGGTGATAATGAAGCGCCTATAGACAGTCCTGCTTTTAAAGGAACTGTTGAATTATTATGGGATATTTTTGGAGGAGAAATCAATTCTAAAGGCTATAAAGTTCTAAATTCTCATATAGGTACAATTTATGGTGACAGTATTACTGTTGAAAGATGTGAAGAAATCTGCAAGATGCTTACTGAAAAAGGTTTTGCAGTAAGTAACTGTATTTTTGGTATTGGTTCTTACACTTATCAATACAATACAAGAGATACCTTTGGCTTTGCTTTAAAAGCAACTCATGCAATAATAAATGGAGAAGAAAAATTTATATTTAAAGACCCTAAAACTGATACTGGTAATTTTAAGAAGTCACAAAAGGGAATGTGCTACGTTTATAAAGATGGAGCGAATATCCTTTATAAAGACGAGCTTAACATAAAAGAACAAGAAGAATTAAGTGATAATCTATTAGAGATTGTCTTTAAAGATGGAAAATTAATTAAGGATTATTCTCTTAAAGAAATTAGAAATAAACTTCATAGAGTTTTTTAAATTAATATAAAACAATATATACTGGCAGCCAATTCGCTTTAAATTTGATTGGCTGCTATTTTTTATGGTTATTTTAGGCCTTGATTTAGTTTATGATTTATTACCATTTAAATATTTATTGATGATTATTTTTTATTATTAAAATTACTATTGTCCTCTTTATCTTCCTTATGCTTATTAGTATTACTCTTACTATTTTTATTCTTATTATATTGAGAACTCATCTTATCACCACCTTGCCATAAATCTATTATTAACTTAAAAATTTTAAGTTATTCATCAATATAAATGATATATTTTCAATTCATTAGACATAATTGCTCTTTTGTATATTGTTATTTTAATAATTAAAACCTATAATTTTCTTAAAGAACATATTACCAATATATTACATCATCTTATATATAGCTTTTAGTTTCATTAGTACTAAATATAGATATCCAATTTAAGAATAAAACTTATAAATGGAATATACCTGCATCATTGAGAAATTATAATCGAACACTACACTAGAAATTAGATACATATTTGTGCAAGCGGCATATGAAATTAAGC